>CALAKR010000001.1 GCA_937923225.1 uncultured Aquabacterium sp.
ACAAATGATTAATAGATTGATCGACCAATCAAGTACCATGCAAGCCGCGCTCAACGCCGCCCTGCGTGCCTTCTACGATGAGCTGAACCGCCACACCCTGGCCGATGTCTGCGCCAAGCGCACGGGCGAGGCCATCATCCAGCTGCACCGGCAGTTCCTGGACCAGCGCAGCCTGCCCGCCTCTCCCTCCCACTGAACGCTTTTTGACACGCTCACCTCTCGTGCATCGCCTTCCCATAAAGATGCATTTTCAATACCTCTTTTGACCACAGGAGCCCCACCATGATCTCGACCAACACCCGTCCCTACATCGAGGCCAGCGTGCCCGTGCTGCGTGAGCACGGCCTGGCCATCACCACGCGCTTCTATGCCCGCATGTTCGAGGCCCACCCCGAACTGCGCAACCTCTTCAACATGGGCAACCAGGCCAGCGGCGCGCAGCAGCAATCGCTGGCGGCCGCCGTGTTCGCCTATGCGGCCAACATCGACAACGCCCCCGCCCTGGCACCCGTGCTCGACCGCATCGTGCACAAGCACGCGGCCGTGGGCATCAAGCCCTCGCACTACCCCATCGTGGGCCGGCATCTGCTGGGCGCCATCGGCGAGGTGCTGGGCGAGGCCGCCACGCCCGAACTGATCGCCGCCTGGGACGAGGCCTACTGGCTGCTGGCCGGCGAGCTGATCGCGGCCGAGGCCCGCCTGTACCAGCACACCGGCACCCAGCCGGGCCAGTTGCAGCCCCTGCAAGTGCTGCGCACCGAGCGCGAAGGCGAGGACACCGTGTCGATCTACCTGCAGACCGCACAAGGCACCAGCCCCGGCACCTTCCTGCCAGGCCAGTACGTGAGCGTGGCCATGGACTGGACCGACGGTGACGGCGCCGCACGCCGCCAGCTGCGCCAGTACAGCCTGTCGGACGCGCCCGGGCAACCCTGGTGGCGCCTGACCATCAAGCGCGAGGCCGGCACGCCCGCAGGCCAGGTGTCGAACTGGCTGCACGACCAGGTCAAGGCCGGCGACGTGCTGCCCGTGAGCGCCGCCTATGGTGACTTCACGCCCGTGCTGGAGGGCGATGCGCCCCTGGTGCTGCTGTCGGCCGGCGTGGGCATCACGCCGATGGTGTCGGTGCTCAAGGCCCTGGCGCGGCAGAACCCGGCGCGGCCCGTGGTGTTCGCGCATGCGGCGCGCGATGCCGCGCACCAGGCGCTGCTGGCCGATCTGCAGGAGGCCGCCCGGCTGATGCCCCGGCTGCGCACCGTGCTCTTCCATGAACAAGGGCGCGAGCACGACGCGCCTCAGGACCTGGCGCACACCACCTACCGGGGCCGCATGACCCTGGAGCCCGTGCTCGCCGATGTGGACCTGGCCCAGGCCCAGGTGCTGATGTGCGGCCCGCTGCCCTTCATGCGCGCGCAATGGGACGGCCTGCGCCACAAGGGTATGCCGGCAGAGCGCATCCACCGCGAGGTGTTCGGGCCGGAGCTGCTGGACCACCTGCTCTGAGCCCATGGCCACCCAGCCGCCAACCGGCCACCTCAGGGCGGTGGCCGCTCCCAGCTGGGCCCCGGCCCGGCGGGGTGCGGCACGCCCCGGCGATCAATGCGGGCCACCTCCACGCGCCAACGCCGTACCCCGTCGCGCCCGGCCTGCAGCCACAGCAGCCAGCCCGTGTTGTTGTCGATGTGGCTGAAGCCATCGAACACGAAATTGCCCAGGCTGTAGACGATGGGCCGCCCCCGGTAGGTCTCCGTGTCCTGCACCACGTGCGGATGGGTGCCCACCACCATGTCGGCCCCCGCGTCGATCATGCGGCGGGCCAGACCACGCTGGTGCTCACTGGCCAGGGGCTCGTGCTCCTGCCCCCAGTGCATGAAGGGGATGACCAGGTCGGCGTGATGGGCCGTGCGCGCGCGGCGGATGTCTTCGATGAGATGCTGTTCGTCGATCCAGGCGATGCCCGGGTGGTCCTCCGTCGCCTCGAAGGCGCGCGGCAGGAAGCCGTTGTAGCCCAGCAGCGCGATGCGCAAGCCGTGGCGCGCCACGATGAGTGGCTCATGCGCCTCCCGCAAGGTGTGGCCACCGCCAAAGTAGGGCACACCGGCCGACTTCAGACGGCCCAGCATCTGCGCGAAGGCCTGCCGGCCGTAGTCCCCGGCATGGTTGTTGGCCACCGAGACCGCATCAAAGTGCCGGGCCAGCACGGGCAGTACGCGCGGGTGGGCGCGGAAGGTCCAGGGCTTGTCCTCCGCCTTGCCGCCCTGGGCCACCACACACTCCAGGTTGGCGATGCGCAGATCCCCGGCCGCCAGTCGGGCGGCGAAGGGCGCGAAGGGATCACGACCTGCCGCGATGACACGGCCCGGGCCATCGGCCAGCATGACATCGCCCACGATGGCGATCGACACCGGTCGGTCATCCTGCGATGGCGACGCCCCGGCATGGACCTGCCCTCTGGCCAACCCGCTCCATGGCAAAACCGGTACGAGCACCATGCCCAGGCGGGCCAAGGCATTGCGGCGCGAACATGGCGTCATGGTGCATCTCCCTGCCACGCGCAGCCATAGACCAGCTCACGCCCCAGCACGCTGGAGTACACGTGGTTCCAGCCCGTCAAGGCCGGCGGTTCGTGCGCCACCGGCCAGGGCGGCAGGTGCGTGGCCATGTGCAGCAGCACCGGCGCGCCCTGAACGGCCATGTCGTAGACATAGAGCTTGACGTAGGCCGCGTCACCCGTGGGCCCCGCCCCAACCACCGCCTTGAACCGGAAGCGCTCGTCGATGTCGTGCGAGACCACGCCATAGGGATTGCTGGTGGGTTGTGCCGTGACCCGGCGTGTGACGTCGGCCTGGCGTACATCGCACAGCAGGGTAGGCTGTGCCAACGCCTGCCCACCACTGGCCAAAACACATAAACCCCACACCATGCGCCACACCCGACTCGCCCCCGTGTTGCGATGCCTGCCCGGCATGCGGCCTTCCCTGATGCCCACCATCCTGCCTCCTTGTTGAGAGAAGGCGCAGGCTAGGTGGGCCGGCGCGGGCTGTCCATCCCTATCTCCCCTCCCAAGGTGGGAATGCCTCAGGCCGTCGCCACTTCGCTGCGCTGCACCTGCACGGGCCGCACACCGCCACAGCACACCAGGTCGTAATCGCCCAGG
>CALAKR010000002.1 GCA_937923225.1 uncultured Aquabacterium sp.
GCGAAGCGCTGCAGCACGCGCTTGCGGGCAGCGGGGGGCTGGCCGCGCCAGCGGGCGTCGTCGAACGCACGGCGGGCCGATCCCACAGCCAGGTCGATGTCCGCCTGGCGCCCGCGCACCACGGGGGTCAACAGGCGGCCATCGATGGGCGAGCGGCACTCGAAGGTTTCCTCGGCCACGGCTTTCACGCGCTGGCCCTCCACCAGCGCCCGGCCGTCGACCAGGCCTTCGGCGATCAGGGCGTTGGCGCGGTCGTGCCAGATCAGGGCCTGGCCCGTGGGTGGCTGGATGAGATCGGTCATGGCACGGCTCCTCGTCTTGGCATGCCCCACTTTAGCCAATCAGGGCGCCTCCTGCAGCGCCCTGCCTCCTGCATGGCATATAGTTGACAACACCCTGCCCCGCCCTGGCGGGACGGGCGATCCGTCCATCCTGAACAACCGAGAGGAAACGCAGCATGCCGGTGATCGTGGTCGCCAATCCCAAGGGAGGCGTGGGCAAGTCCACGCTGTCGAGCAATGTCGCGGGCTACTGGGCCAACCAGGGGCACGCCGTGATGCTGGGCGACATCGACCGCCAGCAATCCTCGCAGCTGTGGCGGCAACTGCGCCCGCCGCACCTGGCGCCCATCGCCGCGTGGGACATCGACCAGGACGAGATCGCCAAGCCGCCCAAGGGCACCACCCACGTCGTGCTGGACACGCCCGCCGGCATGCACGGCAAGAAGGTGGACGCGGTGATGAAGCTGGCCGATCTGGTGCTGATCCCGCTGCAGGCCAGCGTGTTCGACATCTACCCCACGCGCGAGTTCATCGCCGACCTGGCCAGCCGCAAGCGTTCGGACAAGGTGCGCATCGCCGTGGTCGGCAACCGCATCAAGGACCACACCAAGGCCACGGAGCACCTGCGCGAGTTCCTGGCCACACTGGATGTACCCGTGCTCAGCCTGCTGCGCGACACGCAGAACTACGCCCACCTGGCCGCGCACGGCCTGACGCTGTTCGACGTGGCGCCCGCCAAGGTCGAGAAGGATCTGGCCCAGTGGGCGCCGATCACGCAGTGGCTGGACGGCAAAGGCTGAGTCTTTCGCGGGCTGGCGTCTTCACACCCAGCCGCGCTGCTGCACATCCACCCAGGTCAGCTCCAGGCAGCGCCGGATGCGGGCCATCAGTTCATCGATCAGCTCGCGCGTGAGGATCAGCGGCGGCGCGATGATCATGCGGTCGCCCACCGCGCGCATGATCAGGCCATTGCTGAAGCAGTGGCCGCGGCACACCATGCCCACCGACAGGGCCGGATCGAAGGGCTCGGCGCGCGTGTTGCCCTCAGCCTTGCGCCGCACGAGCCGGATCGCGCCCATCAGCCCGCAGGTCTCGGCCTCGCCCACCAGCGGATGCGCCTGCAGCGCCGCGAACTGCTGCGCCAGGTAGGGCCCGGTGTCGTCGTGCACACGCTGCACCAGGCCTTCGCGCTCGATCACATCCAGGTTGGCCAGGGCCACGGCGCAGGCCACGGGGTGGCCGCTGTAGGTGTAGCCGTGGTTGAACTCGCCGCCCTGCTCGATCAAGGTGCGTGCCACGCGGTTGCCCACCAGCACGCCACCGAGCGGGATGTAGCCCGAGCTCACGCCCTTGGCGAAGGTGATCAGATCCGGCCGCGCGCCGAAGTGCTCGCAGCCGAACCATTGCCCCGTGCGCCCGAAGCCGCAGATGACCTCGTCGGACACCAGCAGCACGCCGTACTGGTCGCAGATGCGCTGGATCTCGGGCCAGTAGGTATCCGGCGGGATGATGACGCCGCCCGCGCCCTGCACCGGCTCGCCGATGAAGGCGGCCACCTTGTCGGGCCCCACCTCCAAGATCTTGTATTCCAGCCACGAGGCCGCGCGCCGTCCGAAATCATCCCGGCTTTCGCCCGGCTGGCCCAGCGCCGCGAAATAGGGCTGCTCGATGTGCACGATGCCCGGGATAGGCAGGCCGCCCTGCGCGTGCATGTCCACCATGCCGCCCAATGAAGCGCCGGCCATGGTGGAGCCGTGGTACGCATTGAGACGGCTGATGATGGTGTGCCGCCCGGGCTGGCCCTGCAGATCCCAGTAGCGACGCACTAGGCGCACCACGGTGTCGTTGCCCTCCGAGCCCGAGCCGCTGAAGAACACGTGCTGGAACTGCGGCGGGCTCAGTTGCGCCAGCTTCTCGGCCAGCGCGATGGATGGCGGCGTGGCCGTCTGGAAGAAGGCGTTGTAGAAGGGCAGTGTCTGCAACTGCTGCGTGGCCGCGTCAATCAGCTCCTGGCGGCCATAGCCCACGTTCACGCACCACAGGCCGCTCATCGCGTCGAAGATCTGCTGGCCTTCGCTGTCCCACAGCCACACGCCCTCGCCGCGCGTGATGATGCGCGAGCCCTTGGCGGCCAGGGCCTGGTGGTCGGTGAAGGGATGCAGGAAGTGGGCGGCATCGGCGGCCTGCCAGTCCTTGGTGGTGCGATCCACGGTGCTCATGCGGTCTCCATGCTTCTCGTTGTCGTGCCTCGCTGTGTCAGACGTGCAGCAACAGGTGCTCGCGCTCCCACGGCGAGATCACCTTCATGAACTCGGCGTGCTCCACGTCCTTGATCTCGGAGTAGACGGTGATGAAGTCCTGCCCCAGGATCTGCGCCAGGTCGGCCTCGTCGCGCAGTTGGGCCACGGCCTCACCCAGGCTGCGCGGCAGCTGGAAATCGGCCAGGTAGGCATCACCCCGGCATTCGGGCGTGGGCTCGATCTGCCGCGTCATGCCCAGATAGCCGCAGGCCAGGGTGGCGGCCAGGGCCACGTAGGGGTTGGCGTCGGCGCCGATGATGCGGTTCTCGATGCGGCGCGAGGCGGGCGTGGCCACCGGCGCGCGGATGCCCACGGTGCGGTTGTCGGTGCCCCACTGTATGTTGATGGGCGCGGCGTTGGAGCGCACCAGGCGGCGGTAGCTGTTCACGTAGGGCGCGAACAGGGCCATGGCCGCCGGCGCATAGCGCTGCAGCCCGCCGATGAACCAGTAGAAGGCCTTGGACGGGCTGCCATCCGGGTTGCTGAAGATGTTCTCGCCGTTGTCCACCCGCTCCACGCTCTGGTGGATGTGCATGGCGCTGCCCGGCTCGCCGGCCATGGGCTTGGCCATGAAGGTGGCGTACATCTCGTGGCGCAGCGCGGCCTCGCGGATGGTGCGCTTGAAGAAGAACACCTCGTCGGCCAGGCCCAGCGGGTGGTCGTGGAAGAAGTTGATCTCCATCTGGCCGGCGCCCACCTCGTGGATCAAGGTGTCCACGTTGAGCTCCATCTGCTCGCAGTAGGCGTAGATGTCCTCGAACAGCGGGTCGAACTCGTTGACGGCGTCGATGGAATAGGCCTGGCGCGAGGTCTCGGCGCGGCCACTGCGGCCACGCGGCGGGCGCAGCGGCATGTTGGGGTCGATGCTGCGCTCGATCAGGTAGAACTCCAGCTCAGGCGCCACCACGGGCGACCAACCCTGATCGGCATAGAGCTGGCACACGCGCTTGAGCACGGAGCGCGGCGCGTAGGGGATCAGGTGGCCGTCGCGGTCATAGCAGTCGTGCACCACCTGGGCCGTGGGATCAGACGCCCAGGGCACGATGCGCACGGTGCGCGGATCGGGCTGCAGGTGCATGTCCCGGTCGGTGGGTGTGATGACGTCGTAGTAAGGCCCTTCTGAAGGGAACTCGCCCGTCACGCCGATGGCGACGATGGCCTCGGGCAGGCGCATGCCGCGGTCTTCGGTGAACTTCTCGCGCGGCAGGATCTTCCCGCGCGCCACGCCGGTGAGGTCAGGCACCAGGCATTCGATCTCCGTGACCCGCCGCTCGTCGAGCCAATGTTCCAGGTCACTGAAGGAGGTGGGCACTCTGGAGGATGGCGGCATGGGGTCTTTCGGTAATGCTCAGCGGTTCAATCGCTGCAATCGTTGGTCACGCTCGTCTCGATGCTGTCGACAGGCGTCGCCGAAGGCCTCGAACAGGCGTCGGGACACGGGGTTCTCGGCCGCCAGCCACTCGGGGTGCCACTGCAGGCACAGGCTGAAGGCGGCGGGGCGCTCGTCGTCGGGCGTCCAGGTGAAGGCCTCGACCACGCCATCGGGGGCCAACGCCTCGGCGCGCAGGCCGGGGGCCAGGCGGTTCACGCCCTGGCCGTGCAGGCTGTTGACCATGAACTGGCCGTCCTCGACCACGCTCACTCCCTCTAGCGTGCGTTCGAGCAACCCCCCGCCCTGGATGTGCACCGGGTGCGCGAAGCCGTATTCGACCTCGACCGGCTGGGTGCCGTCGCCCCGGTGGTCGCGCAGGCCGGGCTGCTGGTGCACGGCCTGGTGCAGCGAGCCGCCCAGGGCCACGTTGACCTCCTGAAAGCCGCGGCAGATGCCCAGCACGGGCACGCGCTCGCGCAGGGCGCGCCGGATGATGGGCAGCGTCCAGGCGTCACGCGCAGGGTCCAGCGGCAGGGTGGGGTCGAGCACCTCTTCGCCAAAGTGGCTGGGGTGCACGTTGGAGGGGGAGCCGGTCAGCAGCAGGCCGTCGGCCAGGTCGAGCAGGGTGTCCAGTTCCTCAGGCAGGGCGCCGGGCACCACCAGGGGCACGCAGCCGGCCATCCGCACGGCGTCGAGGTACTTCTTGCCGGCCACATGGAAAGGGTGGCGGCCCAACTCCCGCTGACAGGCGGGCACCAGCACAACAGGTGCAGGGCGACTCATTGGGAACACTCGTGATCTTGTTGTTGCATCCAGTGTGCCAAAGCCATGGGCGCTGTCAACGGGACTGCTCCGTGGCCCGCGAGGACATAAGGAGATGTGTCACATGCCACGCGCCCCGTGGCCCCCTGAGCAAGCGGAAATCAGTCCCTTCATGACCGAAAACCCACTGACTACCTTGGGGAGTTCGGCCAAGCCCGCTACACTGGGATCCACAACAAGGCCACCTTGCTCCCATGATGAGGCGGCCACATCACCAGCCCGCTTGGCCAAACCTGGCGGGCCCCTCAGGGAAGCCGTTTCGTGGACCGCCCAAACGCAGCCACAGCCCCCATGCCCGACCTGCCGTCACCCGGGACAGGCAGCCAGGCAGCCCAGGCACTCGACCGCCTGTTGCAGCGCCGCCCGCCCGTGCTGCTGGATCTGCGTGCCTCCTGCAGAAGGGCCTACCATGCCGAGGTCACGATCAGCGCCGCCCTGACGGTGGCCGCCCTGGTCTTCAGCTTTCTGCTGGCGATCAGCCTGCTGCAGCCCACGGCCGTCAGCCAGGCGCTTCGGCCCTTCCTGCTGCTGTCAGCCGGTGCGCTCAGCGCCTTGGCCGGGGTCTACCTCACTTGGCGGCGCTGCCGCCCGCGCAACGGCACCACGGCGCCCGACACCCTGGAGGCCCGCGAGATCGACCTGATCCGAGGCCTGTTCCGCATCAGCATCCATGACCGGCGCTCGCTGCAGCCAATCTTCCGCGCCGAGATTGGCTTCGACCGCCTGGTGGCCCTGTGCGAGGTCGATCAGCGCCCCCGCCTGCTGCCCTGGCCCCGCCGCCCCATGGCCCGCCTGGTGCTGATGGAGCGCGGCACCGGCCTGGCCGGCCCACGCCGCCGCCCCTTGTGGGAGATCCACAGCACCCCGGCTGTGGCCCGGCGCAAGAAAGCCGCCAGCCGCTCCGCCTGGGACAGCGCCCGCACCGCCTGGGTACCTCCGGCCGAGATGCACGAGGTCATCGAGGTGTTCATGGCCCGCACCGGCCTGACCGTGCGCCACGCGGCCATCGAGCCGGACACGAGCGCATCCTCCGAGACGCTGTCCATCAGCCACTGAACCGCACAACGCCCTCGGGCAAAGCTTGACGAGTACGGGCAAAACCGTGCTTTTTGTCACATTCGCCAGCGGTGTGGAACGCTAGTGTGGCAAGGGTGGCCACCTTGTGGCTGTCGCGAGACGCCAATCCCTCGCGGCCCGCGACAATGGTGGATTGCGCGCAACACCCCGAGAGACCGTCGTGACCGATCTGTACGCCGACATGTTCGAACTGGCCCCAGTGTCCCTGTGGCTGGAGGACTACAGCGGCCTGAAAGCCCTGTTCGATCAATGGCGGGCAGAAGGGGTCGGCAACCTGCGCACCTTCCTGCGCCAGGACCGCAGCCGCGTGGCCGAATGCTCGCGCCGCATCCAGCTGCTGCGCGTGAACCGCCGCACGCTCGAGCTGTTCGGCGCCGACGACCTGGACCACCTCAAGGCCAACCTGCACGAGGTCTTCCGCGACGACATGTTCGACCAGCACGTCGAAGAGCTGGTGCAGATGTGGGAGGGCCACACCCACTTCCGCAGCAACACCGTCAACTACACCCTGCGCGGCCAGCGCCTGAACATCTCGCTGAACGCCAACATCCTGCCCGGCCATGAGCATGACTGGTCGCGCGTGCTGCTGGCCATCGAGGACGTCACCGAGCGCGCCCGCGCCGAGCGTGCCCTGCGCGCCAGCGAGCTGCAGGCCAAGGGCCTGTTCGAGCACTCGCCCGTGTCCCTGTGGCTGGAAGATTTCAGCGGCATCAAGGGCCTGCTGGCGGAGGTGCGCGAGCAGGGCGTGGTCGATTTCCGCACCTTCCTGGATGTGCACCCGGAGTTCGTCACCCGCTGCATGCTGGAGATCCGCGTGCTGGACATCAACCAGCAGACGGTGGACACCTTCCGCGCACCAGACAAGGCCACTTTGCTGGCCCACACCGACAAGATCTTCCGCGACGACATGCGCCCACACTTCGCCGAACAGCTGGTGGACCTGTGGCATGGCCGCCTGTTCCAGCAGCGCGAGGTGGTGAACTACTCGCTCGACGGCGAGAAGGTGCATGTCTACATGCAGTTCTCGGTGATGCCCGGCCATGAGGAGCGCTGGGACCAGGTGCTGGTGTCCCTGACCGACATCACCGCGCGCAAGAAGGCCGAGGCCTACCTGGAATACCTGGGCATGCACGATGCGCTGACCGGCCTGCGCAACCGCTCCTTCTTCACCGACGAGCTGAACCGCCTGGAGCGCCGCGGCCCCTGGCCGGTGAGCGTGGTCATCGTCGACCTCAACAACCTCAAGGGCGTGAACGACGAGTCCGGCCACGCCGGAGGCGACGCCCTGCTGCGCCGCGTGGGCGAGATACTGCGCAAGGCGGTCGAGCGCCCGGCCACGGCCTCGCGCATCGGCGGCGACGAGTTCGCCCTGTTGCTGCCCGGCACCGACCAGCGCGGCTCGGAGCATCTGGTCGAGCAGATTCACGAGTTGCTGGCCTTGAACAACCAGTTCCATGCGGGCGGCACGCAGGTGAGCCTGTCCATCGGTGCGGCCTCCAGCAAGGACAACGAGCGCCTGGAAACCGTGGTGCACCGCGCCGACCAGCGCATGTACGCCGCCAAGCGCGACCATTACGTGCGCCAGGGCCGGGACCGCCGCGGCGCCCTTCCCACGCCCAAGCAGGACTGACATCAGGACTGACCCCGGCGGGCCCCCCGCCCGCACGGCGTTATCCTTCGGGCCATGTACGCGCAACACTTCGGCCTGAAGCAGGAGCCTTTTTCGATCGCGCCCGATCCGCGCTACCTCTTCATGAGCGAACGCCACCGGGAGGCTCTGGCCCACCTGCTCTACGGCGTGGGCAGCGGTGGCGGCTTCGTGCTGCTGACCGGCGAGATCGGCGCGGGCAAGACCACGGTGTGCCGCTGCTTCCTGGAGCAGATCCCGCGCCGCTGCAATGTCGCGTACATCTTCAACCCCAAGCTGACGGTGATCGAGCTGCTGCAGTCGATCTGCCACGAGTTCCGCATCCCGCTGCCCGAAGGCATCGGCCAGACACGCCAGGCCACCATCAAGGACTACGTCGACCCGCTCAACGAGTTCCTGCTCAAGACGCACGCGGTGGGCCAGAACAACGTGCTGATCATCGACGAGGCGCAGAACCTGTCGGCCGACGTGCTGGAGCAGCTGCGCCTGCTGACCAACCTGGAGACCAGCGAGCGCAAGCTGCTGCAGATTGTGCTGATCGGCCAGCCCGAGCTGCGCGACATGCTGGCCCGTCCCGAACTGGAACAGCTGGCGCAGCGCGTGATCGCGCGCTACCACCTCGATGCGCTCAGCCCGGACGAAACCGCGCAGTACATCCTGCACCGCCTGGCCGTGGCAGGCAAGACGCACGGGCACCTGTTCGATGCCAAGGCCGTGCGCCGCATCCACCACTGGACACGTGGCGTGCCCAGGCGCATCAACCTGCTGTGTGACCGCTCCTTGCTGGGCGCCTACGCACTGGGCAAGGACGTCGTCAACCGCACGATCGTGGACAAGGCGGCCCAAGAGGTGTTCGAGCGCCCTGGGCCCAAGGCCGAGGCGCCGCGACGCGTGCCCGCCGCCAGCAAGGGCAGTGGCAAGGCCCACCATCAAGCCCCCGCCGATCCGCCTGCCCGCACAGCAGCAGCATCAGCTCGCCGCCCGCCCACCTGGGCATGGGCCCTGCTGGCCGGGGCCGCCCTGCCCATCGTGGCCGCGCTGACGCTCTGGGGCCGCCCCGGCAGCGCGCTGTCGCCCCAGGCGCAGCAAAGCGCTGCACGAACGGCCAGCGCCCCCTCCTTGGCGGCATCCAGCGCGGCCTCCCGCCCCGCTGCGGCGGCAGCGCTCA
>CALAKR010000003.1 GCA_937923225.1 uncultured Aquabacterium sp.
CAGCAACGACCAGGTGTTTGCCCAATCAGCCGACCACCGCCCTAGCGCACAAGGCAACCTGATCGGCTCTGGCACCGGCGGCCACAGCCCGGCCTGGCACGGCGCGGCAGCGGGCGAGCTGCCCCAGGGCGGCCAGCGCAATGCCGCAGCCCTGTCGGGCTTCAAGACACAAGGCTTCGGCCTGCAGGCCCAGCACTACAACCAGCTCGTCTTTGACGACAGCGACGAGCAACTGCGCGTGCAACTGGCCACCACCCAGCACGCCACCCAGCTCAACCTGGGCCACCTGATCCACCAGGCCGACAACCACCGCGGCAGCTTCCGCGGCGAAGGCTTCGAGCTGCGAACGGATGCGTATGGCGCCATCCGCGCCAGCCGGGGCATCACCCTGAGCACCTATGGCCTGCTGGGCGCCAGCGGGCACACCGGCAGCGCAGAACCTGCGGGCGACAACATGGCGGGCATGGCCCTGGCGCGGCGCATGTTCCTGCTGGGGCAGGCCATGAGCGAAGCCGCCAGAACGCACCAGACGGTGCAACTGAGCAGCCACATCGGCACGCACAAGGCCAACGCCAGCGCGCTGAACGACGAGCAGGCGCCCAACCAGGCATTGCACACGGCCTTGAGCGGCATGGTCGAGGGCAGGGCGCAGCCAGCAGGTGGCGGCTTCGATCAGGCGCTGTCTGATGCAGCCAGCAAAAACACAGCGCCCCAGGATGGGCAGGTGCCCCACCCCACCGATCCGTTGGTCACCCTGGTGGCCAAGGCCGGCATCGCCATGGTGGCCGGGCAAGACATCCAGGTCGCCGCAGGCGAGGGCATCACCCTGGCCAGTGGCGGCGACACGCACATCGCCACCGGTGGCGCGGCGCGGCTGCACACGGGGCAGGCCATCGGCATGCTGGCCGGGGCCATCGAGCCGGGCACGCAGGCCGTGGGCACGGGGCTCACGATGATCGCTTCGCAAGGCGATGTGAACCTGCAGGCGCACAGCGGGCCGATGCAGGTGGCGGCCAAGGGGCTGGTGGAGGTGATGAGCCGCAGTGCTCACATTGATTGGGCCGCGGCCAAGCGCATCGTGATCGCCACGGCCGGCGGCGCCAGCGTGACGATCGAGGGCGGGAACATCACGGTGGCGTGTCCGGGCACGCTCACCATCAAGGCGGGGAAGAAGAGTTTTGTGGGGCCGGAGGCGGTGAGCTATGCGCTGCCGGGGCTGCCCAGATCGGCCCTGCCCCCGCAGACCCTTCAGTTCGATCTTCGGCTGGCAGATGCCCCTGGTGCGCAAACGCATGGTTTGGCGCAGCTTCCGTGGGTCATCGCCCGCAGCTTGGAAGCGCCAGAAGGCTTGGCGCTGATTGACGCCGATGACATCGTTTTGCAGGGGAAGACCGATGTCAACGGTGCGATCACCCTCAGTGATGCGGATCAACAGGTGCTTCAAGAGGCCTATTGCGCGCACCCGGGGCGTTTGTGGCTGGCGTATCCAGGGCATTGTGTGCGCATTGAGGTGGTCAAGGAGTCCGCAGACTGGTCGCGAGACGAGCGGCTGCGGCAACTCATGAGTGCATCGGACTTCAGCGCAGATGTTCATCAGCATGCCTACGGCCAAGGCTTGCAAGAGCAACTGGGCTACGCCAAGGCCATGATGGAGACGCAGCCCATGTCATCGCTGCTTGAGCGCTTGGAAAAGCACTGATCGCATCTACCGAGGCCACGATGGCAGACAGCAAAACCGTTCACCAAATCCTCACACCTGCGGGCGAAGCCGCTTGCCGTGCCACCTCATCACCAGACTGGTTTGCGCTCAACGCCAGTGACGTTGCCGGTGGCGAGGGCATTCACTGGGGGCCGATCTTTTCCCCGCCGCGAACAGGCAATAAGGTCGATTTTTTCACCACCGGGGCAGACTACTTTGCCAAGGTGCAGTCAGCCATTGAGGCGGCCACGTCCAGTGTTTTCATCACCGGGTGGCAGGTCAACTTCGATGTCGAGTTGACGCCGGGGAGGACCTTGCTGTCGTCCTTGATCGTGGCCCTCAAGAAAGGGGTGCAGGTCTACGTCATGCCTTGGCAGAACGTGCCGGGCGCGGTTGATACGGGGGCCTTCACCACGGCCTTGGCCATTGCGCTGCTCAATGGGGTGGCCGGGATCAAGGGGCGCGCCTGGTGCCTCACGGCCTCTGTGCAGTCGGACCAGGGGGTGGGCAACATCATGTTCTCTCACCACCAAAAGGCTGTGGTCATTGACAACAAGATGGCCTTCTGTGGTGGCATTGATCTGGCTTATGGGCGGCGCGATGATGCTCATTTCAGCCTGAAAGCGGGGGGGCGCCGCTTCAACGAGTTCTACAACACGTGCATCCCCACCATCTACACGCCGACGCGCACCGATCTGCGCCAATGCGTCACGCCGATGGAGATGTTGTCAGCCTTGGGTACCACGGGTGCTTTGAGGGACGCCGCAACCTTCCTGACCTCGCCTTCCGATTTGTTCGCATGGCCGCTGGATATGGCCGATAGCGCGAAAGCCGGGCTGCAGGATCGGCTCGACGGTGTGGCGGCATGGTGGGGCAATGTCAATCTGCTCGGGGACTTCATCAATGTCATTCAAGACCGTGCGCTGGACCAGGCCCAGGCCATGGTGCAGGAGCGGCAGTCAGAGATCCTGACAAAGCTCAAGGCGATGGCCTCGGTGGGTGGGGCGAACGCGGCCAATGCGGCATCTGCCTTGCTGGCCTGGCTGGCAGGGCATCCGCTTCAAAGCCTGCCGCTGGGCATCCAGCAGGAGTTCAGCCATCTGGCCAACACGCTCATGTGGGTGGTGGCAGTGTTGACCAATCACAATGGGTGGAAGCCGCCCCAGCCGTATGAGCGCTTCAACGACAGCATCCGCGCCTTGCCCATGGCAGGCACCACGCATGACCCGCAGGTGCAGCCGCGCATGCCCTGGCAGGATGTTCAATGCCGCATTGAGGGGCCATCGGTTTATGACGTTGCCCAGAACTTTGTGGGCCGCTGGAATGCGGTCGCGCATCAATACGAGTCTCAATCGGCCAAGTACCGAGGTTGGTTGTCCCAAGGCGTGGCAGCTATGCCAGGGGGGCAAGGTGTCGCCTCAGGCTTGGGCAAGCTGCTGCAGGCCTTGGGTGTGCGGCTGCCGACCCAGGTGAGCCTGCCTCGGATCAGCGGGCCGCTGGTGCTGTCAGCACCGCCTGCGGCTGCGGGCCATTGCACTGTGCAGGTCATGCGCAGTGCCAGCAAGGCCCTGCTGAACCAGGAGGCTGCGGCCAAGGGCCGCAAGGACAAGGCAGCCTCGCCGCAGAACAATTGCCTCAAGGCCATGCTCAAGGCCATCTCCAGCGCCCGGCACTTCATCTACATCGAAGGGCAGTTTTTCCAGTCAGCGCATGGGCGCTCCGGGGCCGTTCAGGCCGGCCTGTCGGGCCCCATGGCACGCATTCTGGAGTTGTCGTCTTCGCCGCAGTACCGCGTGTTCAAGCAGATGCTGGGCATCGAAGGCGCCA
>CALAKR010000004.1 GCA_937923225.1 uncultured Aquabacterium sp.
CACCGAGATCAGCCCGGAACTGGTGCCTGGCGACAAGGATGCGGACCAGCCAGGCCAGAGCACCGAGAGCTTCATCGGGCCGTACGAGTTGCAAGATTTTCACCTGTTCCAGCTGGTGCGCTACGGCTTCTCGCCCTCGAAGGTGGCCTTCCTGGCCTACAGCGCCTGGCACGACCGCGCGCAGGGCCGCTGGCCGCAGGGGCCGGGCGTGCCGCACAACCAGTACACGCTGGCCGAGATCAAGAAGCACCTGGGGGTGTTTCTCAAGCGCTTCTTCACCAACCAGTTCAAGCGCTCGTGCGTGCCCAACTCGCCCAAGGTGGGCTCGGGCGGATCACTGTCGCCGCGTGGGGATTGGCGTGCCCCGAGCGATGCACCGGCCACCACGTGGCTGGCCGAACTGGGCAAGGTGCCTGACGCCGATTGAGCCTACTTGCGACGGCGTGTAGGACAAGGTCGATCGCCTTGTCTTGCCGTCTCTGACAGGCGCGCTGCTTGCCAAGGGAAGGGTGTCCCGCTTCCACGTGTTCGTGCAGTGCGCACACACGAAGAAGTTTTCCCTCCCATCCCCAAGGAGAAGTTCCATGACCGCTACACAAAGCTCCACCAGCCACAAGACCAGCAGCCGCAAGACCTCGTCCGCTCGCAGCAACGCCAAGTCGACCAGCAGGCGCACTGCAGCATCCAAGAACGATGCGATCAAGCTGCTGACAGCCGACCACAAGGAGGTCAAGGCCCTGTTCAAGACTTACAACAAGATGGCCGAGAAGGAAGCCGGCACCGATGAGCGCCAGGCCCTTGCCGAGCAGATCTGCGCCATGCTCAAGGTGCACACCATGATCGAGGAAGAGATCTTTTACCCCGCCGCGCGCGCCAATATCCACGATGTGGACCTGCTGGACGAAGCCGAGGTGGAACATGCCAGCGCCAAGGACCTGATCGCGCAGATCGAAAGCATGAGCCCCGACGAGGACCTCTACGATGCCAAGGTCAAGGTGCTGGGCGAGTACATCGAGCACCACGTGAAGGAAGAAGAGGAAGAACTCTTTCCCGAAGTGAAGAAATCCGACGTCGATACGGTCGAACTGGGTGCCTCGATGCTCACACGCAAGCAGGCCCTGATGGCCACCATGGGGCTGGCCGAGAAGGCCTGACCTCACTCAGAGCCGCCTGCCCTTGCGAGGGCAGGGCGGCTCAGAACTTGAAGATCGTGAAGCCTGCGCCCAGGCTGGTCTGCCGGAAGTTGTAGTCCAGCAGGGTCTCGCCATAGCCGTGGAAGGCCTGCACATACCAGCGCAGGCCGTCGGGCCGTTCGGCGTTGACGGGATAGGACCAGTTCAGTTCGACCGAGCCGCGTCCGCTCAGTGAGGGGCGCCACAGCAACGATGCGATGGAACGCCCCGGCGACCAGTTGATCTGCGCCTGCACATGGCCTAGGTAGTGCTCAATGTCAGGGTTGTCGTCGTACTTGTCGTTGCTCTTGGCCAGGGGCGCTTCCACACGCAGATTGGCATTCAAGCCACCGCGTTCCACCCCGAAAGATGCATAGGCACGGTTCCAGCTGCGTGACAGTTCATCGGACTGCCCATTGGACTGATGGACAAGGCCGAAGCTCGTCAGGCGCCACTTCCATCCGAAGGGCAGGGCCTGCATCCCCGATGGCATGGGCACCATGTAGAGCACTTCGGGCTGGTAGTCGGTATTGCGAAACGGAGAGGATTCTTCGTGGTTCCAGGTCTGCCAGGTCGATTGCTGGGTGTAGGCTACCCACAGGTCGGCGTTGGGAAGCAGAAAGTCTTCGAGAACTTTGGTCCGCAACGAAATCTGCAGCTTGGTCTCCAGGTGCTGGAAGTTGGGCAGGCTGGTGGCCACGCCGCGGGAGGGGCTGCTGGGGGTCTGGTTGACCTTGCGCATGCCCCGCAGGGGCAGGAAGAAGTTGGGGCGATAGGCGGTGTAGTTGAAGGTACCGCGCTTGTCCGACGGCGACAGCTCCCAGAACCGCGACAGGAAGCCTTCATCGGGCGGCGTGTCGCCAGTGGGGGGCGTGCCGCCAGGCGGGGCCACCACCACCTGCGCAGGGGCGCCGGGCTGGGCCGTCTCGGCCTGGGCGGCGATGGGTGAGGCGGGCAGGGTCAGCATCGCCTGCCCATTCATCTGCCGGTCGTAGCAGGCCAGGCGCTCCGTGTTGTCGCCTACTTTGGTGCAGGCCTGCAGATCTGGCGAGATGGCGGCTGGCGCTGGTGGCGCCGCCTGTTGAGCCGCCACAGGCAGGACGCTCAAGGCCATGGCGGCAGATGCCCAGGTACGTGCCAAAGGGGTTGCGGGCCGTGCTCGGAGATGGTTGCGGGGCATGAAGGGCTCTGGTGAGGTTCTTCGGTGCGCCGGGGCATGCAAGCCCTGGCGCAGCATCGCCCCGCAGGATAGAGGCCTGTGAGAATTTGTGAAGCCGGGCGATGGCTCGGCGCCTCGTAGGCGTTCGCTGACGTCAGTGACGCGCGGGCTGTTTTGCGGAAGGCGCCAGGTAATCCCGCACGGCCTTCTCCACATGCAGCTTGATCTCCGCGCGCGTGGGCAGGGCGGCACCGGGCTCGTCGAAGGTGGCGGCATATTCGTACAAGGGCACGAACAGGCTGTCCTTGTCTGGCGCGCCTTTCAGACGCAAGGGCTCGGGTCGTGCGATCAGGCGATCCCACTGCCGGCGCACCTCGGACCACACCGGCTCGGTGGCCTGGAGGTAGCGGTCGCCGGGGCTCCAGTCATAGCCTTCGATGCGTTCGTAGCGGTTGAAGCCCAGCTCGCGTGCCACCACCGCATCCTTGGGCAGCACGTGGCCGGCGGCATCGAGCTTGACCTTGAGGTTGGCCTGCTCGTGCACCCAGCCCGTGGGGGTGATGATGTGGCGGTTGTTGCCGATCAGCACCTGGTAGTCATTGCGCACGCTGAACTCGCGCCGGGGCAGGGGCCGCCAGCCATCGGCGTCGCTCCAGGCGGAGTAGTTGCCCAGATGCTGCCAGGCGGCCACGCCCGAGTAGCGCGGTGAATCATCGACCTGGTAGACCGTCTGGCGCCACTGGCCCTTGCGCTGTGCCGCCGGCACGGCCACGCGCTGCCAGGTGTTGTGGCCGCGGTAGACCAGTTGGTCCTGTGGCTCGTAGTGCCAGTCCTGCCGCCAGTGCTTGACCACGAAGGGCGTTTCGGTCTTGCCGTCCTCGCCCACCATGGTCATCACCAGCAGGTGCTGCAGCACGATGGCGGTGCCCTTGTCCTCCAGCACGTAGACCTTCTCTGTGCCCCAGCTCTGATAGGGCTTGTCGGGCTGGAAGGCGGCCGTGAAGCCCGCCCCTTCGATGAAGTCGAAGCTGGCGCGGTAGG
>CALAKR010000005.1 GCA_937923225.1 uncultured Aquabacterium sp.
GATCATGCGCCACGGTGTAGTCGTGCCTGCAGTGGAGGTGGCCGTGCACCCACAGGTCGGCCAGCGGCAGCAGCGCATCGTCGGCGTTGCAGAAACTGGCGGTGCCGGGCTGGCGGCCATAGCGCGGGTCGGCGCTGCGCAGGCTGGGCCCGAAGTGGGTGATGGCCACGGTGGCGTCCCAGTGGGCATCGGACGTGGGGCGCAGGGCCAGGGTGTCAGCCAGCCAGGCACGGCAGGCCAGGGCCTCTTCGCGCACGGCCTCGGGGTCGAAGGGCTGGCCATGGCGCGTGGCCCGCATCACCTTCACGAAGTAGCCTGCGGCCCGTTGTGACTTGGCGCGCTGGGCTTCGCCGAACAGGTCGAAATCGCTCCAGCGCACGGTGCCCACGAAGCGGATGCGCCGGCCATCACGCCCTTGGATCACGCAGCTCTCGCGCTCCAGCATGTGCAAGCCTAGCTCGGTGCAACGTTGGCGCAGGGTGGCCAGGGCCTCGTGGATGTCGCGCTGGTCGAACTCGTGGTTGCCGGGCACATAGAGCACGGGCACGGGCCAGTCCTTGAACAGCGACAGGCCGGCCCAGGTGCTGTCTATGTCGCCGGCCAGCACCAGCAGTTCGGCACCGGGGGCAGGTTCGGGCGTGAAGGCTTCTGTCTCCAGGTGCAGGTCGGACAGGATCTGGAGTTTCAAAAGCGCTCAGCCCTCAGTTCAGCCCGGCCTCAGTTGGCGCCGTGGCAGTTCTTGTACTTCTTGCCGCTGCCGCAGGAGCAGGGATCATTGCGGCCCAGCTTGGGCTCGGTGCGCACCACCGTCTGCACCTTGTGGCGCTCGGCGATGCCGATCTCGGCCAGATCGACCACGTCGAACACCAGGGCCTCGATGGCCGCGTCCAGGTTCTTGAGCGGGTGCTCCTGGTCCAGCGCCTTGGTCATCTGTTGCTGCACCTCGTCCTGCTCGGGCAGGTGGCGCCACAGCGAGTCGAGCAGGTCGGGCACGCCCGACAGGCCGGCTTCTTCCAGCTGCGGGAAGTTGGCCAGCGCCCATTCGAAGCCGGCCACCCAGTAGCCCAGGCCTTCGAAGGCGTCCTTGCCTTCCAGGGGCTTGCCGTCGTCGTCTTCGATCATGGGCACCAGCGGGTCGAACCAGCCTTCTTCGAGCACGCCGCGCAGCAACTCGTCGTAGCGGCGCTGGATCAGTGTCAGCAGGCGGTTGTGGCGCGCTTCCGTCCATTCGCCCTTGCCGGGCTCGGGCAGGCCTTCGGTGCCGAAGATGGGGCCCAGCCACTCTTCCTGCGTGATCTGCACGGGCTGCACCAGCACGCCGCACAGGTAGCCGTCCAGGATGACGGCGTCCAGCGTTTCGTGCGGTTCGGGCACGAGGGCCAGCAGCTCGTCAAGCTCGTGGATCTCTTTGTCGGTCAGGGTGGCGGCAGCGCTCATGGTGGTGCATGCGCCTGGCCGGCGCATCGGTGTGGTGTGCAAAGCGTGATTGTGCCTGTGCTGGCGGCTTCCGCATGCACCGGCGCAGTGACAGCCCTGACCCGCGCTGGGGCGGCATGGTTGATGCGTTCAGCGCACAGCGTGGCCACGATGCTTTGGAAAGGACGCACCATGCTGGACACCACCTCGACCAAGTTCTCCCACATTCGCGAGCAGGACACGCAGTTTTCGGGCGGCGGTTTGCGGGATTTCTTCCTGTACCGCGACCTGGGCGTGCGTGACGCCACCAACGGCAAGGTGGTCGCCCACCTGGTCAAGGCCAACCCGGATCTGCCGCCCGAAACGGGCACCGGCTGGCACCGCCACGTGGCCGATTTCCAGATCGTCATCATGACCAAGGGCTGGGCCCGCTTCATGTACGAGGATCAGGAAACGCTGGTCAATGCCGGCGACTGCGTGCACCAGCGCCCGGGCGTGCGGCACTACCTGTTCGATTACTCGCCGGACATGGAGTACCTGGAGATCGTCGGGCCGGCCGATTTCGGCACGGTGGATGTCGAGCCGGTGTGCGCGGTGCCTGATCCGACGCCCTGGAAGTGAAGGGGCTCAGAACTCGACGTCGAGCTCGTCGATGTCGATGGGCTCCTGCTTGGCCGCCGTGATCCACTCCTGCATCTCGGGCTGGCCGATCATCAGCTCGCAATAGGCCTGGCAGGCCGGATCGACCTTGACGTCGTAGGTGGCGAAGCGCGTGCACACAGGCGCGTACATCGCATCGGCGATGGTGCGGTGCTCGCCGAACAGGTAGGGGCCACCGTAGGTTTCCAGGCATTCACGCCAGATGGTGGTGATGCGCTGGACATCCGCCTGCGCGCGCGACCACACCTTGAATTTCGGGAAGTGGGCGCGCAGGTTCATCGGCAGGGCCGAGCGCAGCGCGGTGAAGCCCGAGTGCATCTCGCCGCTGATGGCGCGGCAATGGGCGCGGGCCCGGGCGTCCTTGGGCAGCAGGCCGGCATTGGGCATGACCTCGTTGAGGTATTCGGCGATGGCGAGCGTGTCCCAGACCAGCACGCCGTCATGCTCCAGACTGGGCACGCGGATCGAGGACGACAGCAGCAGGATCTCGGCGCGGGTGGAGGGATCGTCCGGCGGCAGCACGTGTTCGGTGAACGGCAACCCGGAGAAGCGCGCCAGCAGCCAGCCGCGCAGCGACCACGATGAGTAGTTCTTGCTGGTGATCGTCAGCACCGCCGAGGTGACATCAGCCTTGGCGGCTTTGCCGGCAGCCGGGGCCGCGGTGGCCTTGGGCGCCTTCTTGGCGGCAGCAGTCTTGGTGGAGGAAGTCTTGCGCGGGGCGAGGGTGGTGGTGGCCATGGGCTGCCTGGTTCGTGGGGGTTCAAAAAGCCGCAGGACAGCCAAGCACGCCCGTCGCCGTGCGACGAACGTCGCTCCTCCGATCCCGCCAGGAGGGCGCTAGCAGGGGCCGTGCCAAGCGTGCGCAAGAAGTTCCGCAGGGCGGCATATGGATGCCATGGCTCGCAACTTGCAGGTTCCTGGTTCAACACCGCTTCTGGGGACACGATGCTCTATGCCGCCTTTGACAGCCATCAGCGCCTGATGGCCCCTTTCCATGCGATGGCGCAGAACATCACCGACTGGGCCACCCACGTGCTGCCGCCGGGCGAGCCTACGGCCACCTGGCGCGATCTGGCCGCCGGCGGCATGCTCACGCGCAGCCTGCACGCGGCCAGCGAGGTGTTCTGGCGCTGGCGCGTCACGCATGCGCGCCCCTCTTTCGGCATCGAATCGGTGCAGAGCAACGGCCTGACCTGCGGCATCACCGAAGAGCCGGTGATGGTCACACCCTTCGGCACGCTGCTGCATTTCCGCAAGGACCGCGATCTGGAGCAGCCCCCCGTGCTGCTGGTGGCGCCCATGTCGGGCCACTTCGCCACGCTGCTGCGCGACACCGTGCGCACGCTGCTGCAGGACCACGATGTCTTCATCACCGACTGGCACAACGCGCGCGACGTGCCGCTCAAGCACGGCGTGTTCGGGCTGGACGACTACACCCACCACCTGATCCGTTTCCTGGACAAGATGGGCCCGGGCGCCCACCTGATGGCCATCTGCCAGCCCTGCGTGGCTTCGCTGGCCGCCACGGCCCTGATGGCGCAGGACAACCACCCCGCCCAGCCGCGCAGCC
>CALAKR010000006.1 GCA_937923225.1 uncultured Aquabacterium sp.
ATCCACGAAGCGCGCACCAGCGGCGTCATGTCGTTGATGGTCACGCGCATGTGCTCGTAGTCATACGGTGGAATCGACGTGCGGTCGCCCATTTCGAACAGGGCCGGTACGGGTTCCACCGCCCCGGTGAGCAGCAGGGCCAAGGTAGGCGCGCCGTTGGACGGGTAGCTGGTCTGGAAGTCATAGGCAGCCACGCTGCCATCGGCGTTCAGGCCGCCGTCGATCTCCATCAGTTGGGCTGTGCCCTTGGGTTCCCAGGCGTGTTCCTGCTCGCGGGTCAGCTGTACCCGCACAGGGCGTTGCACGGCGCGCGACAGCAGCACGGCGTCGGCGCAGACATCGTCGGCGCAGTTGCGGCCATAGCAACCGGCAGCCTCCATGCGGATGATTTCGATGCGCTCCTCGCCGCAGGCCAGCAGCCAGGCCAGATCAGCGCGCAGCAGGTGTGGGTTCTGGGTGCCGGACCACACGCGGATCTGCCCAGGCGTGTAGTCGGCCAGCGCGCACGATGGGCCAATCGAAGCATGCAGCTGATACGGCCATAAATAGGTACGGCTCAGGCGCTGGCTGGCATTGGCAAGGCCGGCATCGACATCGCCTTGGTCCAGCACCGTGCGTTGAACCCTTGGGTTGTTGCGGATGGCCTGGGCTACATCGCTCAGGTCGGGCAGCTTGCCGGTAAAGGGCTTCCAGCTGATTTTCAGGTCCTGAGCAGCCCGGATGGCCTGCTCCTCGCGCTCGGCAACCACGCCGACGAAATCGCGGATCACGACCACCGCCACGACGCCCGGTACGTGGGCAATGGATGATTCATCGACGGCCAGCAGGCTGTTGCCCACGAAGTCGCCGCTGTCGTGGCCCGCATAGGGCGGACGGATCACTCGCCCGTGCAGCATGTCGGGCAGGCGCATGTCGTGAACGTAGGTCAGTTCACCGGTGGCCTTGCCGGGAATGTCCACACGGGCGGTGCTGCGCCCGACCAACGTGTAGTCTTCGATGGGTTTGAGCGGCGCATCCTCGGCAATGTGCAACTGTTGGTTTTCACCCGCTACCAGTTCGGCGTAGCTCAGCGTGTTGCCGTCGTTGGTGATTACCGTGCCTTCTTCGATACGCAGCGACGTGGGCTCGCACCCAAGGCGCAGCGCCGCCCGTTGCAGCAAATGACGGCGTGCAGTCGCCGCAGCCTTGCGCAAGGGCACGGCTGAAATCTGCAGGGTGGCGCTGGCGATGGTCGCGCCTTGATTGGGCGCCCGCTCGGTATCGCCCAGCACCATGTGCACCTGGTCCATGCGCAGGTTCAACTCTTCGGCAACGATTTGCGCCAGCGAGGTGCGGATACCGGTACCCAGGTCGACGTGGCCATTGAAGGCATAGACCCTGCCGTCGTCGCAGACGGCGATGAACAGCGCCAGTTCGCGCTCCCGGGTCACGGGCGTTACACCCTTGGCCACCGGGCCGGAAGGCGGGGTGATCTGATCGACGATCAGCAGCACGCCGGTCTTGGCCAGCAGTTGGTCACGGCTGGGCACCTGTTGCGAGTGGTTCATGCTTTCCTCCGGGTGTCGGCGGCGCGGCGCACGGCGCGCAGGATTTCGACGTGGGTGCCGCAGCGGCACAGGTTGCCGGACAGTTCGTTGCGAATCTGCTCATCGCTGGGCTGGGGGATTCGATCGAGCAGGGCCGTGGCGGTCATGATCATGCCGTTCATGCAGTAGCCGCATTGGGCTGCCTGCTCGTCGATGAACGCCTGCTGCACAGGGTGCGGCGCACGCTTGCAGCCCAGCCCTTCGAGGGTAGTGATCTCGCGGCCGACGGCCCCGGCCAGGGGGATGATGCAGGAGCGAGCGGCCACGCCGTCGATGATCACCGTACACGCGCCGCATTCACCCAGGCCGCATCCGTACTTGGGGCCGTTCAGGCACAGGTCGTTGCGCAGGATCAGCAGCAAGGGCGTTTCAGGCGGGGCGTCGACGTCGAACGACTGGCCGTTGACCTGCACGCAGAGGGTTGTTTGCATGATGGGCTCATCTCTGGAGGTGACTTGCGCTACCGAAGCACCCACAGGTGGCGTGCATTTCGGTAAGTACTCACTACATGAAATGAGTGAGCAAGAAGCAGGCCAGGGATACGGATGAGCAGGGCAGGGGCAATGAGCTCACCGAATCGGTGGCTCAGGCAGGGCGTAAGACGAGGAGGCTGTCCAGCCATGATGCGGCTCAGGCCGCGCCGTCGTCGCTGTCGATCATTTTGCGCAGCAGGTACAAGATGGCCACGCGCTCAGCGGCATTGAGGCTGCCCATGCTCAGTTCACTGATCTGCCGGGCGCAAGGGATCATCGCATCGAGCAATGCCGCACCGCTGTCGGTGAGCGTGACGATCACCTTGCGCCGGTCTCCCGGGTCTGGCGAGAGCTGTACCAGTTCACGGGCTTTCAGGCGCTCGACGATGCCGCGAATGGTCGCCTGGTCCACGGCCGTGGCCTTGATCAACTCGGCCTGAGAGCTGGGGCCATGGTCGCGCAGGGCGCACAGGGTGACGAATTGAATGGAGGTCAACTGTGGGTCGCACGCCTGCTGTTGGAAGATCGCCGTGTGCCGCTGGTAAGCCTTGCGCAGTAAGTGGCCCACCTGTTCGGTAACGTCGTAAGGGGCGGTGTCGTGGAGGGGGCTGCTGGGGGAAGTCTTGTTCGGCATGGGAGGGCTTGGGCTGGTGGAAAGGAGCTGGCCGGCCGCCAATAGCGGAGCGCCCGGCCAGTATAACTGTTATCGCGCCAGTGATTGCTGGGGCGCGACCACGTCCCCGGCCATGACCACCGCCTGATCGTCCAGATAGATATCGCAATTGCGCAGCGGGATGTCCAGGTGGCAAGGGGTCTTGCG
>CALAKR010000007.1 GCA_937923225.1 uncultured Aquabacterium sp.
GTGTGCTCGGGTGGGTCCATCATCACGATCGGCGCGAGGTCGTCGCCGAGCACGCCGGCGGTCTTCTTGGCGGCGACCTTGGTCATCACGGATACATCGTCCAGCACGGTGGCGATGTCGTCGATCAGGGCAAGCAGGCTACTGGCGGCCACGGGGGCTCCTTCAGATTCGTTCGAATGGGGGTAGATGGGCCGTGTCCGTAAACTGCCCACGTGCGCCAGAGCGAGACTGTAACTGCTGTTCATGTCGCTGGCAGCCTTCTGTTCTGCCGCTTGTCGCCTGAAATGCCCGGTTTGAGGGGCCTCCGACTTGGCCTTTCGGTTCTCAGCCCGGCCGATTTCCCCGACAATCCAGCCCCATGACGTTCGACCCGACCCTTTCCTCCGCCGTCCCCCCGGTAGTTCCTGGCGCGCCTGCGCCCAAAATTGGCTTCGTTTCACTGGGCTGCCCCAAGGCTTTGACCGATTCCGAATTGATCCTCACCCAGTTGCGGGCTGAGGGCTACGAGACCAGCAAGACCTTCAACGGTGCCGACCTGGTCATCGTGAACACCTGCGGCTTCATCGACGATGCCGTCAAGGAAAGCCTGGACACCATCGGCGAGGCCTTGGCCGAGAACGGCAAGGTCATCGTGACGGGGTGCCTGGGCGCCAAGGCCGGCGAGGGCGGCGAGAACCTGATCCGCCAGGTGCACCCCAAGGTGCTGGCCGTGACCGGCCCCCACGCCACGCAGGAGGTGATGGACGCCGTGCACGTGCACGTGCCCAAGCCGCATGACCCCTTCATCGACCTGGTGCCCGAGGCACGCGGCGTGGCCGGCATCAAGCTCACGCCCAAGCATTACGCCTACCTGAAGATCAGCGAAGGCTGCAACCACCGTTGCAGCTTCTGCATCATCCCCAGCATGCGCGGTGATCTGGTCTCGCGCCCCATCGGCGAGGTGCTGAGCGAGGCCAAGGCCCTGTTCGAATCCGGCGTGAAGGAGCTGCTGCTCATCAGCCAGGACACCAGCGCCTACGGCGTGGACGTGAAGTACCGCACTGGCTTCTGGGATGGCAAACCCGTCAAGACCAAGCTGTACGACATGGTCGAGCAGCTCGGTGCGCTGGCGCAGCAGCACGGCGCCTGGGTGCGCCTGCACTACGTCTACCCCTATCCGCACGTCGACGAGATCGTGCCGCTGATGGCGCAGGGCCTGGTGCTGCCTTACCTGGACGTGCCCTTCCAGCACGCCCACCCGGACATGCTCAAGCGCATGAAGCGCCCGGCCAACGGCGAGAAGAACCTCGATCGCCTGCGCCGCTGGCGCGAGATCTGCCCCGAAATCGTCGTGCGCAGCACCTTCATCGCTGGCTTCCCGGGCGAGACGGAAGAAGAGTTCGACTACCTGCTCGACTTCATGCGCGAGGCCCGCATCGACCGTGCCGGCTGCTTCGCCTATTCGCCCATCGAAGGCGCGCCGGCCAACGAGCTGCCCGGTGCCTTGCCCGACGAGGTGCGTGAGGATCGCCGCGCCCGCTTCATGGCCGTGGCGGAGCAGGTCTCCATCGCCAAGCTGCAGGAGCGCGTGGGCGCCACCATGCAGGTGCTGGTGGACAGCGCCCCGGCGCTGGGCCGCAAGGGCGGGGTGGGGCGCTGCTACGCCGATGCGCCCGAGATCGACGGCACCGTGCGCCTGCTGCCGCCGCAGAAGGCCAGCAAGACGCTCAAAGTGGGTGAATTCACCCGCGCCAAGATCGTGGCCGTCGAAGGGCATGACCTGATCGCCATGCCGATCTGAGCGTCGCCCGGTATCCTTGCGCGGATGAGCAGCGACAAGACCGGCACACCTCCCATCACCAGTACTGACCTGATCCACCACGGCTACGAGCCGCCGGGTGGTTTCAGGTCTGTGGTGCCGGGCATCTTCAAGGCCTCTACCGTGATCTTCGAGGACACGGCGGCCCTGCGTTCGCGCCAGTGGAAGGACAAGAGCGGCTACACCTACGGCCTGCACGGCACACCCAGCACCTTCACGCTGGAAGAGCGCCTGTCCACGCTGGAAGGCGGTACACGCACCTTGCTCGTGCCCTCCGGCCTGGCCGCCATCGGCGTGGTGGGGCTGTCGCTGTTGCGTCCGGGTGACGAAGTGCTGATCCCCGACAACGCCTACGGCCCCAACAAGGATTTCGCACGAGGCGAGCTCAAGCAGTGGGGCGTTGAACATCACTTCTACGATTCGCAGGATGCCGCTTCGCTTGAAGCCCTGATCAACGAGCGCACCCGCCTGGTCTGGCTGGAAGCGGCCGGCTCCGTCACGCTGGAGTTCCCGGATCTGGTCCGCCTCCTGGCTGTGGCGCGTCGCCACCCCGGCATCACCGTGGCGCTGGACAACACCTGGGGCGCGGGGCTGGCGTTCAATGCTTTCGCCATTCCCACGCCACAGGGGCCGCAGGCGGTGGACATCTCCATCCATGCGCTCACCAAGTACCCCTCTGGCGGCGGTGATGTGCTGATGGGCGCCATCACCACGCGCGATCCGGCCATGCACCACCAGCTCAACATGACGCACATGCGCCTGGGGCTGGGCGTGGGCGCCAACGATGTCGAAGGCATCTTGCGCGGCCTGGCCAGCATGCCCTTGCGCTATGCGGCGCAGGATGCGGCGGCAAGGCGCATTGCGCAGTGGTGTGAAAGCCGATCCGAGTTTGCGCAGGTGCTGCACCCCGCATTGCCGGGCTCGCCCGGGCACGCCCACTGGGCTGCCACCTGTGGTGCGGCGGCAGGCCTGGTGTCTGTGGTGTTCAACGGCGAGCGCCACAGTGCGCAGCAGGTCGACGCCTTCGTCGATGCGCTGCGCCTGTTCAAGATCGGCTATTCATGGGGCGGGCCGGTCAGCCTGGTCGTACCCTATGAGATCCAGGGCATGCGGCGGCATGGGCCTTTTGCCACGCAGCGTGGCACATTGGTGCGTTTTGCGATCGGGCTGGAGCAGGTCGATGACCTGATTGCGGATCTTACGCAGGCGCTTCAGGCGCTCGATACACCCGCCTGAGCCCGCCAAGGCCGCAAGCGGCTCAATCCTTGCCGGCCGACGAGACTTTGTGCCGCATCAGGCGGCCTTTCTCCCGTTCCCAATCCCGGTCCTTGATGGTGTTGCGCTTGTCGTGCTCGGCCTTGCCCTTGGCCAGGCCGATATCCGCCTTCACGCGGCCGCCCTTGTAGTGCAGGTTCAGCGGTACCAGGGTGTAGCCCTTTTGCTCGGTCTTGCCGATCAGGCGGCGGATCTCCTGGCGGTGCATCAGGAGCTTCTTGGTGCGGTCGGCCTCGGGCTTGATGTGCGTGGACGCCGAACGCAGCGCGTTGATGCGCAGGCCGATCAGGAAGAGCTCGCCATCCTTGACGACCACGTAGCCGTCCGTCAGCTGCACCTGCCCTTCGCGGATGGCCTTCACTTCCCAGCCTTCCAGCACGATGCCCGCCTCGAAGCGTTCCTCGATGTGGTAGTTGAATAAGGCTTTTCTATTCTCTGCGATCGACATGGAAAGGCGTGGCGTCTCTAAAATGGCGACATTCTATGAAGCATGTCCAAAAGTCTGTCCTGCTCTGGTATTCACCCAGCGAGATGTACGCGCTGGTGACCAACGTGCAAGACTACCCCAAGTTCCTGCCCTGGTGTGATCGGGCCGAGGTGCTGCAGACGCACGACGACGGCGTCACGGCGCGCCTGCACATCGCGTTTGCCGGTGTGCGCCAGGCCTTCACGACGCGCAACGTCAACATTGATGCCGAGCAGGTGGTGATGAAGCTGGTGGATGGCCCGTTCTCCAAGCTGGAAGGCGTATGGAAGTTCATCCCGCTGCAGGCGCCAGGCCAGCCCGCGCAAGGAGAGGGCGCCGCTGCGCAGCCCACGGCCTGCAAGGTGGAGTTCTCGCTGCAGTACGCATTTGCCAACCGGCCTCTGGAGATGGTGGTCAGCCCCGTGTTCGACCGCATCGCCAACACGTTCGTCGATGCCTTCGTCAAGCGCGCGGAGCAGGTGTATGGCGCTCGCTGAGCCTGCTGCGATCGAACCTGCGGCGGGCAAACTGAATGTCGAGGTGGCCTGGAGTACAGGGCCGCGCCAGATGATGCTTCGCGCTCTGGCATTGCAGGCCGGATCCACGGTTCAGGATGCGCTGGTAGCCTGTGGCCTGTGGCTGCCAAGGGAATCTGACGACACCGAGGCGTGTGACGCCGTGGATGGCGCACACGTGGGGATCTGGGGGCGCAAGGCAGCCCTGGATACGTTGCTGCGCGAGGGGGACCGCGTCGAGTGCTATCGCGCACTCAAAGTGGATCCCAAAGAGGCGCGTCGCGTGCGTTACCGCGCACATGGTGAAAAACTGCCCAAGGGCGTTCACCGGGCGAAGGGCCGCGTGGTGGACATGACCCAGGCGCCCGACAAACGCCTGGACGACCCTACGGGTTAAAGCCCCAGGCCGCGTCAGGCAAGGCTCACTTGCAGTTGTTGTTGAGCACGTCGCGGTTGCGCGAGGTCTCCTGGGCGCGGGCCGCGTCATCGAGGATCTCGCGCTCGCCACTCGCATTGGTGCGGGCGATGCGCATGCCACTGTCCAGCGAGCGCTGGTAGCTGCGGGCACGTTCACAGTTGGCGGCGCGGGTCTTGGCCTGCTCTGCGTCGGCGGCCTTCTTGGCTGCATCCTTTTCGGCTTCGGCCTTGCGCTTGCGGGCCTCGAGCTCGGGGTCGGAGGCCTTCAAGCCGGGCAGCGGGGCTGCAGAAGCGGCTGGGGCAGGTGCAGTGGGCAATGCTTGCGCGGCACGGGCCGAACCGCTGGGGCGGCCCAGGATGTCCTTGTCCAGCACGCCGGGCGGGGGCGGGCGGTCGCTGTACTGGATCTGGCCCTGGGCGTCACGCCACTTCCACTGCGCGGCAGCTTCGGTGGGCGATGTGAACAACGCGGCCAGCATCAGCGGCGCGGCGGCCATGGCAAAGAAGGCGAGTCGGTTCGTGCGCATGGGCCGCAGTGTAGCGCCGCCGGCCCCGGCGCAGTCGTCGTCAGATGTGACGAGTTGCTGACAAAAGCCGCCCGGAAAACCCGACACTGACGCCGCGGCCCGACAGGTCTATAATCCGCTTTTGCGTCTGGAGCCTGTTCATGCGCCTGCTTGGTAAAGCACTCACGTTCGACGACGTGCTGCTGGTGCCCGCCTATTCTCAAGTGTTGCCCCGCGACACTTCGCTGGCCACCCGCCTGTCCCGCAACATCCAATTGAATCTGCCGCTCGTGTCCGCCGCCATGGACACGGTCACCGAGGCGCGCCTGGCCATCGCCATTGCGCAAGAAGGTGGCATCGGCATCGTCCACAAGAACCTCACGCCCAAGCAGCAGGCGGCCGAAGTGGCACGTGTCAAGCGCTATGAGTCCGGCGTGCTGCGTGATCCGATCACGATCTCGTCCGGCGTCAAGGTGCGCGATGTGATCGAGCTGTCGCGCCAACACGGCATTTCCGGCTTCCCGGTGGTCGATGAAGGCAAGGTGGTCGGTATCGTCACCGGCCGTGATTTGCGCTTCGAGACCCGCCTCGATGTTCCGGTGCGCGAGATCATGACCCCGCGCGAGCGCCTGATCGTGGTCAAGGACGGCGCCTCGCCGGCCGAGGCCAAGGCCCTGATGCACCAGCACAAGCTGGAACGCGTGCTGGTCGTGAACGACGCCTTCGAGCTGCGTGGCCTGATGACCGTCAAGGACATCACCAAGCAAAACACTTTCCCCAACGCCGCCCGTGATTCGCACGGCAAGCTGCGCGTGGGCGCTGCCGTTGGCGTGGGCGATGGCACCGAGGAGCGCGTCGAACTGCTGGTCAAGGCCGGTGTCGATGCCCTGGTGGTGGACACGGCCCACGGCCACAGCCACGGCGTGATCGAGCGCGTGCGCTGGGTCAAGAAGAACTTCCCGCAGGTGGACGTGATCGGCGGCAACATCGCCACCGGCGCAGCCGCCCTGGCCCTGGTCGAGGCGGGCGCCGACGGCGTCAAGGTCGGCATCGGCCCGGGCTCCATCTGCACCACCCGCATCGTGGCCGGTGTGGGCGTGCCCCAGATCATGGCCATCGACAACGTGGCCACGGCGCTGCAGGGCACAGGCGTGCCCCTCATCGCCGACGGCGGCATCCGCTATTCCGGTGACATCGCCAAGGCCATCGCCGCCGGCGCCAGCACCGTGATGATGGGCGGTATGTTCGCCGGCACCGAAGAAGCACCGGGCGAGGTCATCCTCTACCAGGGCCGCAGCTACAAGAGCTACCGCGGCATGGGCTCCATCGGCGCCATGAAAGATGGTTCCGCCGACCGCTACTTCCAGGAAAACGACGAGACCACCAACCCCAATGCCGACAAGCTCGTGCCCGAGGGGATCGAAGGTCGTGTGCCCTACAAGGGCTCGGTCGTGGCGATCCTGTACCAGATGGCCGGTGGCGTGCGCGCCTCCATGGGCTATTGCGGCTGCGCCACCATCGATGACATGCGCAACCGCGCCGAGTTCGTCGAGATCACGGCTGCCGGCATCCGCGAAAGCCACGTGCACGACGTGCAGATCACCAAGGAAGCGCCCAACTACCGGATGGAATGATCCTGGTAGTTTGACGCGAAGGCATGGAAGGGGCGCCTGCGTGGCGCCTGCCGGCCGCCCTGACAACGACGACCGACAGGACAGCGATGGGTTCTGCCAGCGGCCGCCAGGCGGCCATGCCTTTCATCATGGTGACGGTGCTGCTCGACATGATGTCGATCGGCATC
>CALAKR010000008.1 GCA_937923225.1 uncultured Aquabacterium sp.
TGGCTTCTCGCGGGCGTGCCTTCATCCGCGATCACATGCCGGATCAGCACCGCAGCTTCTTCGCGCAACTGCCCTTTGTGATCGCCGGTGGGCTCGACGGCGCGGGCCAGCCCTGGGCCACGGTGTGGGCGGGGCCTTCGGGGTTCATGCAGTCGCCGGACCCTCGCCGGCTGGGCATCCAGGCCGCATCGCTGCCTGGGGATCCCATGGCCGACCATTGGCACGAGGGTTCGCCCGTGGGTCTGCTGGGCATCGAGCCGCACACCCGGCGGCGCAACCGGATGAACGGCACGCTCGCGCGCGCAGACAGCGGCGCGTTCGAGGTCGCGGTGCGGCAGAGCTTCGGCAACTGCCCCAAGTACATCCGGCCGCGCCGGGCCGAGTGGGGGCAGCCGCACGGTGATGCGTCGGCGTTGGCCCTGGGGGCGAGGCTGCAGGGCCGTGCCCGTGAGCTGGTGAGCGCGGCCGATACCTTCTTCATCGCGTCGGCCTCGTCCGGTGCGGGCCAGGCAGATCAGACCCGCAGCGATGGGGTGGACGTCTCCCATCGGGGGGGCGAACCCGGGTTCATCCACCTGCAGGACACGGCCGATGGCACCGAGCTGACCGTGCCGGACTATGTCGGCAACTTCATGTTCAACACGCTGGGCAATATCCTGGTACGGCCGGGCGTGGGGCTGCTGTTCATCGATGTGATCGGCGGGGATGTGCTGTGGCTGGCCGGGCAGGGGCGGGTGGATCTGGATCCACAGGCCGCGGCCTTGTTCGAGGGCGCCCAGCGCTTGCTGCGGGTGCGCATCACGCATGGGTGCCTGGCGCGTGGCGTCCTGCCTTTGCGTTGGGGCGGTACGGCAGAGCAGGCCCTGGAGGCATGAGCCGGGCCCCCATCAGAGGGGCTGTGGGATACGGACTGGATGCTAAGGTCCCCGCATTCATAAACATCGGGGATGGGCCATGCAGGTCCAATGGGGGGCAGCCTTGCTCGCATGGCTGCTGGGCGTGGCCGTGCAGTTGCAGCAAGGTTCAGTAGGCGATGGCCGCTGGGCCGTGGTGCTGCCTGTAGCCTGCGCGGTGTTGGCTGGTGTCGGGGCCTGGATGATGCCCCGCTGGCGGCAGGGTTGGCGCAGCACTGTGCTGGCTTGCCTGTGCATGGCCAGCCTGGGCTGGGGGCAAGCGGAGTGGCGTGCGGCCGAGCGCCTGGCACAGATGTGGCCAGGCACATGGTCGCAGCGGTCCGTGGTGCTCACAGGCCGCGTCGATTCGCTGCCTCAGAAGCAGGCCTGGGGGCAGCGCTTCGAGGTCGAGGTACTGACGGTTGAGCTGCCGTCAGCGCCAGGGCACGTGGAGGTGCAGGGGCCATGGCAAGCTGGAGAGCCTTGGCGGCTGCCGGGCGTGCCCCCCAAGGCCCGGTGCCCGCAGCGGGTCAGCCTTTCCTGGACCAGTGGCCAGCGCCCCGGCAGGCCAGGCATCTCCCTGCGGGATGATGATCCGGGCACTGGTCCCGCCATCGTGCCCGGCCAGGTCTGGCGCTGGACGGTTCAACTGCAAGCCCCCGATGGCCTGCTCAACCCCGCTGGGTTCGATGCCGAGCGCTGGATGTTCGAACGTGGGCTGCGCGCCCAGGGCCGGGTGGTGACACGGCAGGTGCCGGCGCCCTTGCTGGTGCGGCAGGCCAGCCCGAGCGCCCCTGGCCTGATCGACCGCATGCGCCTGGCTCTGCGCGACAGGATCGAAGCCCACGTGACCGATCCGCAGGTGGCAGGCTTGATCGCCGGGCTGACCATCGGTGAGCAGTCGGCCATCGAGCCTGGGTCTTTGAAATTAAGTGCTACTCCAGCCCTTCCTCTGAAAGCCCTTCTTTCCTGCGGCCACTTTGCAATGGGTTCTACCCCAGCGAGAAAAGCTCGTCTCCGTACTTTTGCAATTGAGTCCTACCCTGGCAAACGCGCAACTAAGCTTTGGTGCAAGAGCCTCGCCGGTTGGAAATCGTGCAAAGTGCGGGGCTGAACGAAAAACTTGATCAGGAGGTGCTGTGAGCACGCAAGACCCAACCCCCAGAACGGTCCATTTTGACGATGAGGCGCAACTGCAAGATGTTCTAGCGGGCCGAAGCATCGGCTCGTCTGGGACCCTTAAAAACCTCAAACAAGAGGCGGCAGGCGGCCCGATGATTGTCATAGTGCCCGGTAAGCCTCGTCGCATCTTGAAATCTACGCTTGGCGGCGATCTGATTCTTGAGCCATTGCCTTGACCCTAGTTGATGCCGACACTGGCTCCTAGCACAAGCTGGACACTGTCTTCAATGTCATTCTGACACCTTGGCGGCTTCCTCTTGAGGCTTCTTGCTACGCAAGTGGGAGAGGGCAGACATAGCGGCCTCCAAGCGCTTGCTTCGCGTCCAGGTCTGGTACCTATAGGACACGTGATGAGTAGTGAGGCTCTCGGTATAGCCGGCAGTGCGGGGGGTGTTCTCCAAGGCCTCGGCGAGAAGAATGTTGAAGGTAGAGCGGCTTCTCGAGTCCTCTAATTCGCATTTCAGAATCATGCGAATGCTCTCCCACTCGTCATTGCTCATGGCTGATCCTGGCTCTTGGCGCTCCCGACGTCGCTTGACCAAGGGTGGGTTCGCGTTCTCCAAGATGTCGGGCGAGAGCGAGGCCGCAAACTCGTAGGGCTGCTCGTGGGCAGTGATGGACAAGAGCGTTACTTTGGTGGCATAGAAGTTTTGTCCGTACTGTTTGCCTGACAGGGACAGCCGTACGGCGGCCTGAGGAAGAGTCATTCCAAGAACGCCGCTCGTGCTGTTGACCGCGACGCTGGACCACATTGTCCGCGCTGAGGGGAAGCTGTAGACCCATCGAAGCAACGCTGTAAGGTGGTCTGCGTGAGGAAGGCCGTTGATGGTTTGTGCCAGTCGCTCTTCCAGAATCAAGGTCCCGTCCATGCTGTAGAGGCAGATATCATCTATTGAGCCTGGCTCGAATAGCTTCGGGAAATGTGCTTTGCCCACGGCAAACACGGCCCTCATTAGGGCCAGCGCCGGCACGACACATCGCAGCCCCTGGGCGGGAAAGCTCCAAGTCTGATGCCGCTTCTCGAAGTCTCCAACGGTATGGAACGCTCCAGCATACTCACCGAGGTCCGTCTCACGCCAATGCAAAAAATTGCTCTCCACCTCAACACTCTCGTGGTGGCCGGTTGACAGGCCCAGTCCCCAGAGAGTTGAGAGATAGCTACCAGCTTGGATGAACCGGCCAAAGCCCACGGCTTTGAGTTCGCCGTCCACGCTCTCCAGACCTGTTACCAACTCCAAGCTACTTCCCCATGAGTGAACCTTCCATGGGTGTAGCCAGTTCGTTTATCGGTCGACTGAGTCGGTTAGAGCTTGCTCGCCTTCTTTCTGGCCATGTTGCGCTGGTGAGCGGCTCGACCGCCAAGCTTGCGTTCGGACGCCTCGCTTGCGCGGAAAGCGAGAAGTTCGGCCTCCGTCAGGGGAAACTGGCTGCGCTTGTGTCTGAAGGCTTGCCAATGCCCTGTCGATTGCATGAGCTTAGTGGCTGTCATGGTGACCAGTCGCTGGTTCGCTCTGATGTGAGCGCGCCTGACCATCTTCGCCAACTGTGGGTCCAGCGTCGCTGGGTCTAGAGGAGCTTTGCCTGGCGGTCGGTAGGCCAACTCTTTTGAGCCTTCTGGACATTGCTCTAAAAAGGTTCGGAGCAACACGTGCTTGACTGGGGAAAATGGCACAGTCGTACCCGGCCGCACCATCATCGCGGGCCAGCCCTTTACCCTGCTGCGCATGCCCACCCCGAGGCTGTCGAGATAGTCCTCTCCGTAAAACTGCGTCAGGTCATGGCTGACCTGTGAGCTGGCTATCTGGCCATCTTTCATCTCGTAGCCCTTGGTCTGGGCTTGGCGATGGTACTGCTCCAGGTGCGATTGCTTCGCTGTCTGCGGGGCAGTGCACAAGCGGTGCGAGGCGCTTGCAAGGGCGTGCTGCAGTGTGATCTCTAGTGCTGGGGCCGACGGGGCACCGCTCAGGTATTGAGGCACGCCATAGGCGCACGCCCTGGAGGACTTGGCCATGTCGATTGAAGTGACATGCAACGGCTGATCATGGACAAGGCACACGTGGCAGGCCGGCAGGTTGTGGGCGCGGTGCCAGTAACTCTCCCCGAAAGTCTGGATGTCGTGGCTCACGCAATCGGGGCAGTACCTGAGCCCTGTCATGCCGTTGGTGGCGGACTGGATCAGTGCCGCAAGCGACCCGTCGTTGGCCAAAACTTTGCGTTTCATGCGCTCGACCTCTTCGAGCGGCATGAAAGCGACCGCGTACGGGAAGACCGTGTTTTGCCACAGAACCTGTTCAGCGTCTTTGCGCATGAGACTGGCCAGCCGGCTCAAGGCTGATGGCAGAAAGAAGGACAAGGTGACCTGGCTGGTCCCAAGAATCGTAGGGACCATCTGTTTATAAGACAGGCCTAGGTGGACGGCTGCCCTGCAGAGGACGCTGCCTATCAACTCGTCCGGGTAGGGTGGGGGCAGCGTCAGTCCAAGCAAATCAACTCCTCGATAGGCTTGACGAGCCGCAGCCTTCTGAATTGCTCAGCCACAGGGGTGCCGTCTCTGGCCGCATGGGCTGTGGCATTCCGGTAGTCCTCGGGCCTGTATTGGGGGAACGGCCGCTCTGCGGCGGGCTTACTCCCTGTTGCTCTCTTCTTGTTGCTCGGCTGTTTGGCGGGCTTGAGCCCGTCCAGCAATTGCTGTGCCCCTTCAAGCACGTTGGCCGCGGTTCCCTGTTCATTGACCTTTTCTGCAGCTGCGGCTGCCTCCTCGGGAGGCAAACCCAAGGAAACGGCCGTCTTGGTGAGCGCTTCTTGGAAGGCCGGTGTGCCCGACCGCAGGGACAGGGACGGAATGCGCTTCAAGGAGTAGCGTTCCTTGACCCCATTGAGGAAGTCCTCAATGGAAGGCATCCGCATGTCTTCGTACTGGGCAATACGGTCCGGGTTCTTACTGCGAAGCGCATCCATCATCCTGTGAATGAGTGTCATGCTGGTGTCGTAGCACTGCCTGATATGCTGTTCGCTGAGTGTTTCGGAACCGTTGTAGATGGCCGTTGCCTGGCTGACGATGAAAAGCTTGATGGCGATGTCGAGAATCCCTTGAGTGCAGTCATAGAGTGTGGAGAGGATGCCAGCGCTCAATGGCACAGGGGTCTTCACCCATTGGTACTGCCACATCTCTTCGATGAAGGCCGCCCATTCGCCGTACTCTCGCGTGCGCTGCCCGTCCTGTTCGACGTACTCGAACTCAGGCAGCGCGTCCCAGTTGCCCAATCCCATATCCACGCCGCGGCGTGTGTGGTGCAAAGCGACGTTCAGGAGCGGGCGGGCCTTGCTGGTGCCGATGTAGAACTGGGGAGCCTCAGTAAGGTTGGCAAGGGTGGTGAGCTCGGACATCAGAATCCGGTCGTCCTTCTTGGCATTTCCAATGTTTTGCAGCTCATCAACCACAAGGACACCCACGCAATGCCGGTTCATCAGTCTGGCAGCAATGTGGATGAGGACCGGCGCAGACTTGCGGCCAGTTTCGACATACTGCTGGTAGTAGTTACGGTGAGGCAAAAGCTCATCAAGCTGCTGAATGATGGATATCGCCAGCCCTTTCGTCCCCTTGCCATCACTCGGAGTGCTGATGAAGATGTATGTGACCTGTTCGAAGTCCAGATCCGGGTGGTAGTACACCCGAGCGAAAAGAGCCAGGTAGCGCAGGACAAGTGTCGTCTTGCCCATACCCGGAAAGCCAAGCAAGCCTGTGCTGTGTTGCGGGGTCAGCGTATTTGCGGTCTGCTTGGAGGGAGCCTGAGCGCCATGAGCATGTATTTTGTGGAAGATGCGCATGTGCTCGGGTGAGCGGGGATTGCGGCCTAGGCAGCCCTCTCTGAGCATCGAGTCCAGGACCCTGGCAGTCATCAGGTGGTTGCTCAGCGGGGTCATGAAGTTCTTGAGGTTGTAGAGCTCACCAATACGGATGCCGGAGTCCCAGGTGCGGGCCTCCTCACTGAAATCGGGTTTGAGCTCAAGCGATTCTCTGAGCTCGCTGATGGTCAACTG
>CALAKR010000009.1 GCA_937923225.1 uncultured Aquabacterium sp.
CGCTGCTGCCCGGCGCCGCGCCGCGCGTGGCCACTTTCGAGCTGGCCCGGCTGTACCTCACGCTGGGCATGCTGCTCGAAGGCGGCATCCCCATCCAGCAGGCCTTGAGCCTGGCCCGGGCAGTGCTGGCCGTGGCGCGCCAGCCCCATCTGGACGCCGCCCGCGCGATGATCGAAAGCGGCCAGCCGCTGTCGGCCGCGCTGGCACACACCGGCCTGAGCACGCCCATGGCCTTGCGCCTGATCCGTGTCGGCGAGAAGTCAGGCCAACTGGGCGACATGCTGACCCGAGCGGCCTTGTTCTACGAGAAGGAGAACGCCCGCTGGGTGGAGCGTTTCACCAAGACCTTCGAGCCCTTGCTGATGGCAGGCATCGGCCTGGTGGTGGGCCTGGTGGTGCTGTTGCTGTACATGCCGATCTTCGATCTGGCGGGGACGCTGCAATGACGGCGGACACCGACCTGAGCTGGCTGCACGAGCTGCGCGCGCAGGCCGGGCACCCGATGGAGGTGCTCGCGGCGCGCCGGGGCCTGGACGAGCGCGAGGCGGCATCGTGTCTGGCGCAGGCCTTCGCGATGCCCTTCTACGAATCGGATCGGCTGCTGGGTTGCCAGCCTGATTTCAGCGCCCTGAGCCTGGCGCGCGCGCAGCAGCGCCGTGCCGTGTTGCTGCAGGATCCGGCCCAGCCAGGGCAACTGGTGGGCGTGATCGGCAACCCCTTCGATGCCGACCTGATGGCGCTGCTGGAAAGCACCGCCCGCACCAGCGTGGTGTTCGGCCTGGCCACGCCGCAGGACATCCATGCCTTCCTGAACCAGCACGAGGCCGGCGCGCGCGCCATGGACGATCTCGGCGCGGCACCGGTGTCGCATGCCGAGGCGGCCGAAGGCGTCGAGGTGCTGTCGCTGGCCACCTTGTCGGATGCGGCCAGCCCCGCGGTGCGGCTCGTCAACTCCACCTTGTACGATGCCCTGCGCGCGGGTGCCAGCGATGTCCACATCGAGGCCACGCCTGCGGGCCTGGCCGTGCGCTTCCGGGTGGATGGCGTGCTGGACCTGGCCGCCGAAATGCCGGGCGAGGCCCTGGCCGAGCAGGTGATCAGCCGCCTGAAGGTGCTGTCCGACCTGGATATTTCCGAGCGCCGGGTGCCGCAGGACGGCAGCTTCCGCGTGCGGGCCCAGGCCCGGGACATCGACCTGCGCGTGTCCATCATGCCCAGCGTGCATGGCGAGGACGCCGTCATCCGGATCCTGGACAAGCAGGCCATGGTCGAGGCGCATGGCCGCTTGACGCTCGATGCGCTGGGCTTCGACGGGGCCTCGCTGGCCCTGCTGCGTGAATTGATGGAGGCCCCCTACGGCATGATGCTCGTGACCGGGCCCACGGGCTCGGGCAAGACCACCACGCTGTACGCGGCGCTGTCGGAATCCATCACCGGCCACGAGAAGGTCATCACCATCGAGGATCCGGTGGAGTACCAGTTGCCGGGGGTGCTGCAGATCCCGGTCAACGAGAAGAAGGGGCTGACCTTCGCCCGTGGCCTGCGCTCCATCCTGCGGCACGATCCCGACCGCATCATGGTCGGTGAAATCCGCGACCGTGAAACTGCCGAGATCGCCATCCAGTCGGCCCTGACGGGCCACATGGTGCTGTCCACGGTGCACGCCAACAACGTGTTCGATGTGTTCGGACGCTTTACCCACATGGGGCTCGATCCCTACTCGCTGGTGTCCGCGCTCAATGGCATCTGGGCCCAGCGGCTGTTGCGCGTGAACTGCCCGCATTGCGCCAAGCCGGTCCAGCCGTCGGAGGCGGAGAAGGCGCGCTTCAGGCTGCCGGCCCAGGCGTGGACGGGGTTCGACTTCCGGCGCGGCAGCGGTTGCGGCGATTGCCGGGGAACAGGCTACAAGGGCCGCAAGGCGGTGGCCGAGATCCTGCGGCTCGACGAGGACATCCGCGAGCTGCTGATCCAGAAGCGGCCCATGCGGCAGGTGCGCGAGGCCGCGCGCGAGGCCGGCACCCGCACCCTGACCGATGCGGGGCTGGCGATGGTCCAGGCCGGCCTGACCACACTCGAGGAGGTGCGGCGTGTCACTCTTTCGGCGTGAAAGGCTGAGCCTCGGGCTGTCGGTGGATGAACTGGTGTGTCTCGATGCACGGGGGCAGGCGCAGCGCTGGCCCTTGCCTGGCGACACGGCTGTGCCGGGCGCGTGGGCCGGCGCCCTGTCTCAGGCGCTGACGGTCGCTGGCGCGTCGGAGCACCGCGCGGGGCGAGTGCAGGTGGTGGTGGCCAATGACCTGGCCCAGCACTGGCTGTGCACGCCGCCGGCGGGCACGGCGTCCCTGGGGGAGCTGCAGGCCTTCGCCGCGGCGCGCCGTGCGCAGATCCATGGCGATGCACCGCAGGACTGGCGGGTCACGGCCGATTGGCAGGTGGGCGGCACGTTTTTGTGTACCGCTGTGCCAGGCGTGGTGGTGGATGCCTTGAAAAGCGCCTTTGCAAAGGCCGGGCGCCTCGGGATCGTCACCGAACTGGCCCATGCCTGGGCACCTCGCGGCCCGGCGTGCCAGGGGCGCCCGACGGGCTGGCTGTGCCTGGAAAGTGCTTCGGGTGCCGCGCTGGTGAGCCTGGCGGCCGGCCGGCCGCGCGCCCTGCGCACCTGGCGCCTGCCGGGCCAGGCCGACAAGACGGTGAGGGCATCGATGATCGCTGCCGAGGCGCGGCGTGAAGCCTTGAGGGCGGGCGAGGCCGTGCCCTCGCAGGTCCGCTGGCTGGACTTGCGGCACGCGCGGCCCCAGGCCAGCCTGATCCGGGCCAAAGGTGATGCGAACCCCACTGTGGCCTTGCAGGGGCCTGCAACCGGCGGTCCCTTGAAGTCGGCCGCGCATTGGTGTGCGGAACTGGCCCGTAGTGCGCAGGCCTGGAGCGTGTCATGAGCCACCGCTGGAACCTGGCGCCCACGTGGGCGGATGCCTGCTGGGGACATGCCTCGGGCATGGCCGGGCGTGGCGCGGCCATCGCGGCCGTGCTGGCCGCGCTGGGCTGCGCGGCCTGGGTGTGGCATGGCGTTCAGGCACGCGAGGCGCAGGTGTCCGTGTGGCGTACCCGCGTAGAGCAGGGCGAGGCCCAGGCCGGCCTGAGCCAGCACCCGGCCCATAAAGCGCGTGTGCCTTCCCTGGGTGTGGCACAGGTGCAGGGCTACAACCGTGTCGTCAGGCAGCTCAACACGCCGTGGTCGGGCATCCTGGACACGCTGGAAGCCGCGTCGGTGCCGGAGGTGGCCTTGCTCTCGATCGAGCCGCAGGCGCAAGAGGCCCGCTTGCGCCTGGTGGCCGAGGCGCGCACGCTCGGCAGCCTGCTGCACTACATGGACCAGTTGGGCAGGATGCCTGCCGTGGCGCGGGTCGCCCTTGTCAAGCACGACACCAACGAGCGTGATGAACAGCGGCCGGTCCGGCTGACCGCCGATGTGTACTGGGCCCAGGGAGCTCAGCCATGATGGCATTGCGAGAAGGCAGGGCCGCAGGATGGGCCGAGCGCCTGTCGGGTGCGGGGCGCCGGGCCCGGCTCATGGCCGAGGTACTGGTCTGGCGCCATGGCCTGCTGTGGCCACTGGCGGCGGGCGTGGCCTTGCTGGCGGTGGTGGCCGGGTGGTCGGCTTCGAGCCGACTGGACGATGAAGCCGCGCAGTTGCAGGCCAGGGTCGTGCGGCTGGCCCAGGCACAGGATGCACGCCAGCGCGCCTCGGCGCCGGTGCGCACGTCGGTGGACGACGATCTGGCCGAGTTGCGCGGCTTCCTGTCCGGACCGCCGCGCCATGCCGTGGACAGCGCCGCCCGCGTGGCCGAGGTGATGGCCCGCCATGGCTTGCCTTGGCGCGCATCCGACTACCGTGACACCCTGGACAAGGGCACCGGCGTGCGGCGCCTGCAGTTTCAGGTCACCGTGGAGGCTGGCTATCCGCAGGTCCGTGCGTTGTCGCAGGACCTGCTGCGTGCCTTGCCGCGGCTGTCGCTGGACGAGCTGTCCATGCAGCGCGAAGGTGTGGGGCAGCCCGTGCCCAAGGTGCGGCTGAGCCTGTCTGTCTGGTCGATGGAGCAGGCGCCATGAAGCAGGGCAAGGGGCGGCGCGTGGCGCTGGGCATGATGTTGCTGGTGGCGCTGTGGCTGGCGCTGTGGGGCGACAAGACGCCTCCCGGCGCGGCGGCGGTGCGCGCGGCGGGCACCGCCATCGCCACGTCCATGTCGCCGGCGGCACGCAAGGACGCGCCGCAAGCGCCGGTGGCCACCTTGAGCATCGAGCGTGTGCGCGCCCGTGAGGCCTTGATCGCCGACCACTCCGCGGGGCCCGCAGTGGATCTGTTCACGGCGCGGTCGTGGGCACCGCCTCCACCCCCCGTGGCGGTGACGCCGGCCTTCGAGGTCGAGGCCGCCCCGCCGCTGCCTTTCCAGGTGCTGGGCAAGAAGCGGGAAGGCGATCGCTGGGAAATCTACCTCGCCCGCGAGGGGCAGACCTTCATCGTTCACGAAGGCTCGTCCATCGACGAGACCTACAAGGTGGGGCGGATCGCCCCTCCGACCCTCAGCATCGTTTACGTGCCCCTGGGCCTGACGCAAACACTGGATATTGGAGATTTCGAGTGATCCCTTCACCGTCGCGGACCAGGACGCGCCTGCGCGCAGGTGGGCTGGCCTGCATGTGCATGATGGTCATGTTGCTGGGGTGCTCGGCCATGCCGGAGTCCTACACG
>CALAKR010000010.1 GCA_937923225.1 uncultured Aquabacterium sp.
CACCAACATCGTCCCGTGTCCAGGCGCGGGCCAGGGCCTGGCGGACAGCTTCGGATGTGTGCAGCGCCAGGTCGGGCTTGAGGCGGCCGTCCAGGGGGGCATTGGCCGGCTGGTTGTCTTCCACGCGCGTCATGGCGTCCCGACCGGCGGCTTTGAAGGTCTGGACCCAGTCGGCACCCTCGCGCCGTACGCGCAGCGCCATCTTGTGGCTGGCGAGACGGCTGTCGGCTGTGTCGAAGTAGGCGGCTTGCAGGGCCAGCGGCTCGATGCTGCCAGCAATGCTGGCGACGGCCTCGCGTACGGTGCTCGCCTTCGAGGCCGGGATCTGGAACTTCAGTTCGATTTCTTGCATGCCCCGCATTGTGGGACTGCCCCGGGCTTTGCAATTGGAAACACTGCGGTATCCTTGTCTGAACAGGGATGAACCAACGAGAGACATCGTGAGTTTTCTGAACGATCTGAAGAAGCAGGCGGATCAACTCAGGGCGGGGCAGGGCGTGGACCTGGCCGCACAGCAGTCGCGCATACAGGCCACCGAGCAGGTCTGCCAGATGACATTCAAGTACTGGGTGGATCTGTGTAGTCAGCTGGATGTGCTGCAACCCTTGGCGCGTGGCCGGTACGTGTTCGACAGCAAGGCGGCTTTTGACGGCTGCCGCCTCACATCGTTCAGGCCCGACATCCGAAAACGGACCTTGCATGGCCTGCAGTTGACGGACCATGTGGCCTTGAACTGCGACATCCGTACCGGCCAGGCGGTGAGCCTGACCAAGGATTTCATCACGGACATCGAGAAACTGGAGCGCCGCCTGCTGCAGGGCTCGGTGCAGTGCTCGCCCCGGCAGGTGCGTGATCCGGACACCAACAAGCTGATCGAGGTGCGCTACGAGTTCGTGGCCGACATGCAGGCTGGTGTGCGGCTCAAGCCGAACTACGACGAGGCCAGCGTGCAGTTCACCATCGATAACCTGGAGGGGCTCGGCCGCTGGGTCATCGCCTTCCCGGCGGCCGATGTGAACGTGCCTCTGCTCGATGAACTGGCGAAATGGCTGGCGGGGCAGCCCAACGAGTTCGCCCGCCGCGGCAAGGTGCTCGAACTGCGCGAATGCTGAAGCGCCTGCAGGCAGACACCAGCCGGCAGAGCCGCTAAAATGGGGCCCCTTGCCCCACCCGAGCGATTTTTCACCATGCCGCTGTTCTGGAAACCCTACAAGTCCGACGCCACCCAGTTCATCGAGAGCCTGAAGCAGCGCGACCCGCAGCTGGAAGATCGTCAGCGCCAGGGCCGCAACCTGCTGTGGGACAAGGATCTGGACCGCCAGGAGCAGGCCGAGTGGCGTGATGCCCGCGTGGAGCAGCCCTCCTATGTCTACTTCTCCTGGAAACCCAAGGCCTGAGGCCGCCAGGCCCAGGTGGGTTGCCGCGCATGAACGATGCCGTGCTGGCGCCGGATGGCGGCGACGCACCTGCGGCTGCTCTGGACGACAAGGGCCAGCCTGACGTGGTCGACCACGTCGCGGTGGCCCGGCTCTATGGTGAGCCGCTGTTCGCCCTGCCCACCGACCTGTACATCCCGCCCGATGCGCTTGAGGTCTTCCTCGAGACCTTCGAAGGCCCGCTGGATCTGCTGCTCTACCTGATCCGCAAGCAGAACTTCAACATCCTGGACATCCCGCTGGCGGATGTCACGCGGCAATACCTGGCCTACGTTGACCAGATCCGCAAGAGCAACCTTGAACTCGCGTCCGAATACCTCTTGATGGCGGCGATGCTCATCGAGATCAAGTCGCGGATGCTGCTGCCCCCAAAGAAGACGGAAGAAGGCCAGGAGCCCGAAGACCCGCGTGCCGAATTGGTGCGCCGCCTGATCGAATACGAGCAGATGAAGCTGGCCGCGGCCAAGCTGGACCGCGTGCCGCTGCTGGGCCGCGATTTCCTGCGCGTGCACGTGCACAACGACCCCACGGTGCGTGTGCGCCATCCCGATGTGGCCCTCGACGAACTGCGCGAAGCCTGGGTCGACATCCTCAAGCGCGCCAAGCTGCACACCCACCACACCATCACCCGCGAAGAGCTCTCCGTGCGCGAGCACATGGGCATCGTGCTGCGCACCCTGCAGGGCAAGCGCTTCGTCGAGTTCGAGCACCTGTTCGACCCCACGCGCGGGCCGCAGGTGCTGGTGGTCACCTTCATCGCCATGCTGGAACTGGCCCGCGAGCGCCTGCTCGAAGTCACGCAGGCCGAGGCTTTCGCCCCCATCTACGTGCGCCTGGCCTACCAGCCGGCGTGAACCGGCCAGTCCTCCACATCGTCAGCCTGCACCGTGGCAGGCGCCATCAGGCGCGTCAGGGACCAGCTGGGGTGGCGCTCGGTGATGGGGCGTTGCCATTCCGGCGGCGCCCATAAATGCTTGAGCCGTGCTTCCACAGGGCCATGGCGGCAGACGTCGCGGATCAGATCGGCCCATTCGTGGAAGACCATCACCAGCGTGCTGCGCGTGTACACCTGTCGCACGATGCCGTAATCACAGGGCTCGATCTCCGGCACGAAGGTGCCGAACATCTTGTCCCAGATGATGAAAATACCACCGTAGTTGCGGTCGATGTACTGCGGGTTGCGCGCATGGTGCACCCGATGGTGCGAAGGTGTGTTGAACACCGCCTCGACCATGTGCGGCAGGCGCCCGATGGCCTGCGTGTGCACGAAGAACTGGAAGGCCAGGCTCACGCCCACGCACAGGATCACATGCCCGGGCTGAAAGCCCAGCCAGGCCAGCGGCAGCCAGAACAGCCACACACCCGACAGCAAATGCGTCGGGCTGTGCCGCAGCGCGGTCGACAGGTTCAGCGTCTGGCTGGAATGGTGCGTCACGTGGCTGGCCCACAGCCAGCGCACGCGGTGGCTGGCACGGTGCATCCCGTAGTGGCAGAGATCCTGCACCAGCAGCAGCCCGAGCAGTGACCAGACGCTGACGGGGATGTCCATCAGCCGGTGTTCGTGGACCATGTAGAACAGGCCCGTCAGCAGTGTCCAGGCGAAGCCGTCGGCCAAGGCATGGCTCAGGCCGAGCGCGAGGTTGGCGGAGGTGTCTTCTTCGGTGTAGCGCTGGCCTGTTTCAGCGTGGCGGGACAACCACCGGGCCTCCACCAGCATGCACAGCGCGAACACAGGGCCCATCAGGAGCAGGAAAACCTTCTCCAATCCCAGGCCCGTGATCGCTTCTGTCCATTGCATGCCCGGCATTGTTGGCCCCCTGGCTCAGGAGGGGTTCCCGGGCTTTCCCGTGATTTTTCTGCGACAAGTGTGCAGCCGGCCTAGAATCGCGCCACTTCTGGCGGCGTCTGGCGCTGCATGCTGAGGACAAGAGATATCCATGACGACCCCGACCGCCACGCCCGCTGAACGCCGTCCGATGACGCTGCACCGCCTGCGCGAGATGCATGCGAAGGGCGAGAAGATCACCATGCTCACGGCCTACGACGCCATGTTCGCCAGGCTGATGGACGAATGCGGTGTGGACACCATCCTGGTAGGCGATTCGCTGGGCATGCTGGTACAGGGGCACACCAGCACCGTGCCCGTCTCGCTGGATGAGATGGTCTATCACACGCGCTGCGTGGCGCGCGGCAACCGCCATGCTTGGCTGGTGTCCGATCTGCCCTTCGGCAGCTACCAGGAAGGCAAGGAGCAGGCCCT
>CALAKR010000011.1 GCA_937923225.1 uncultured Aquabacterium sp.
GCCTTGGCCATGCCGTTGAGGCCGCCGGTGAGCTTGCCCGTCACGGCGTTCTTGTGGGCACGCAGCTTGTCCAGGTCGACCTGGGGATCGCCGTAGACCACGCCCAGCGCGTCGAAGTGCTTGACCTCGTCCATCACGGCGGCCACGTGCAGCAGCGCCTTCGAAGGGATGCACCCCACGTTCAGGCACACGCCGCCCAGTTCGGCATAACGCTCTACCAGGATCACCTTCAGGCCCAGATCGGCCGCGCGGAAGGCCGCGCTGTAGCCACCGGGGCCTGCGCCGAGCACCAGCACGTCGCAATCGGTCTCGGCCGGGGCGTTGACGGCAGGAGCCGCCTTGGCTGGGGTCGGAGCGGGTGATGCTGCTGGCGTGGCGGCTGGTGCGGCAGACGCAGGCGGAGTGGCCGACGCCGCTGCAGCAGGAGCCGCTGCAGGCGCTGGCGCCGCTGCGGCCGGCGCTGCCGCAGCAGCCCCTTCCACATCCAGCGTCAGGATGACCTGCCCCTGGCCCACGCGGTCACCCAGCTTGATCTTGATCTCGCCTACCACCCCGCCTTTCGGCGAAGGCACTTCCATGGAGGCCTTGTCGGATTCCAGGGTGATCAGGCTCTGCTCCGCGTTGATGCGGTCGCCTGGCTTGACGAGGATCTCGATCACCGCCGCATCGGCGATGTCGCCCAGATCGGGCACGGGAATGTCAATGAAAGCCATGTCGTTACACCACCACGCGTCGGAAATCCGCCAGCAGGCCGGCCAGATAGGTGTTGAACTTGGCCGCCGATGCGCCGTCGATGACACGGTGGTCATAGCTCAGGCTCAGGGGCACGATCAGGCGCGGCTCGAAGGTCGACCCGTTCCACACGGGCTTCATCGCCGAGCGACAAACGCCCAGGATGGCCACCTCGGGCGCGTTGATGATGGGCGTGAACGTGGTGCCCCCGAACCCGCCCAGGGACGAGATCGAGAAGGTGCCGCCCTGCATGTCGCCCGGGGCGAGCTTGCCGTCGCGCGCCTTGGCGGCCAGCGCGGCGGTTTCAGCCGCCAACTGGGCCAGGCTCTTGGTGTCCACATCGCGGATCACGGGCACGACCAGGCCATTGGGCGGGTCCGCCGCAAAGCCGATGTGCACGTACTGCTTGAGCACCAGGTCATCACCATCGAGCGAGGCATTGAACTGCGGGAAGCGCTTGAGCGCCACCGCGCAGGCCTTGAGCAGGAAGGCCAGCAAGGTGAACTTGGGGCCGCTCTTGGCGTGTTCCTCGTTGAGCTTGACGCGGAAGGCCTCCAGCTCGGTGATGTCCGCCTCGTCATTGTTGGTGACGTGGGGGATACGCACCCAGTTGCGGTGCAGGTTGGCACCCGACAGCTTCTTGATGCGCGACAGCGGCTGGCGCTCGATGGGGCCGTACTTGGCGAAATCCACCTTGGGCCAGGGCAGCAGGGTCATGCCGCCCAGGTCGGCAGCGCCCACCGGGCTGACTGCAGCAGTTGCTTGCGCACCGCCGCCAGCCAGCACACCCTTGACGAAGTTCTGCACATCCACATGGGTGATGCGGCCCTTGGGGCCGGAGCCCGGCACCTTGTCCAGCGCCACGCCCAGTTCACGGGCAAAGCGGCGCACGGAGGGAGACGCATGAGGCACAGCGCCAGCGGCCGGGGCCTCCACCGCCGGCAGCGAGGCCGTCGGATGGGTGCGCTCGGCAGGCGCAGGCGCAGGCGCTGCGGCAGCAGGCACCGGCGCAGGTCCAGGCACAGGCACGGCCGGTGCCGCTGGTGCTGCGGCCGGGGCCGCGGGCACTGCGGGGCTCGGTGCCTCCACGCCGCCTTCCACCGCGCCAGGTGCGGCTTCGGTGGCGGACACATCGGTCGCGCCGGTTTCCAGCACCGCGATGACGGAGCCCTGGCTCACCTTGTCACCCAGCTTGACGCGCAACTCCTTGAGCACGCCGCCCTGGGAAGAAGGCACCTCCATCGAGGCCTTGTCGGATTCGATCGTGATCAGGCTTTGCTCGGGTTTGACGGTATCGCCCGGTTTGACGAGCAGTTCAATCACGGCCGCATCGGTGACGTCACCGATGTCAGGCACGGTCAGTTCAATCGTAGGCATGACGGGACGGCCTCAGGCATACAGGGGGTTGATCTTGTCGGCGTCGATGCCGTACTTCGCGATGGCTTGCGCGGCCTTCTCGATCGGCAGCACACCATCGTCAGCCAGCGCCTTGAGCGCGGCCACGACGATGTAGTGGCGGTTGATCTCGAAATGCTCGCGCAGGCGGTAGCGGAAGTCACTGCGGCCGAAACCGTCCGTCCCCAGTACCTTGTAGCTGCGTCCCTTGGGAATGTAGGCGCGGATCTGCTCCGGCAGGGCCTTCACGTAGTCGGTGGAGGCGACCACGGGGCCGGCTTGCGAAGACAGCTGCTTCGTCACGAAGGCCTCTTGCGGGGCCTGGCCGGGGTGCAGCAGGTTCCAGCGCTCGGCGGCCTGACCGTCGCGTGCCAGTTCGTTGAAGCTCGGGCAACTCCACACATTGGCGCTCACGCCCCAGTCCTTGGCCAGCAGATCACGCGCGGCAATCGATTCGCGCAGGATCGAGCCCGCACCCAGCAGGTTCACGCTCGGCGCGCCCTTGAGCTCGCCTTCCTGCAGCAGGTACATGCCCTTGATGATCTCGGCCTCGGTGCCCTGGCGCAGACC
>CALAKR010000012.1 GCA_937923225.1 uncultured Aquabacterium sp.
TTTCAGCGTGGCCTTCGACAATCTTCTGAACTTCATCGCTGGCACGCCCAGCAACATCGTCAATCCAGAGGCCTTGCGCGTTCAGCATTGAGCGTGGCAGGCCATGGAAGCTGAACGTTCGCTGCCCAGGCAGCACCTGAGGTCTGCGCAGTGGGCGCTGCTGCTGGGTAATTTCGTCATCGGTTGCGGGGTGATGGTGGTGGGCGGCACGCTCAACGACCTCACCCGCTCGCTGCACATCAGCGTGACCGAGGGCGGACACCTGATCGCCATCGCGGCGGTGATGATGGGCGTGGGCGCGCCGGTGCTGGCCACCATCGTGTCCGGCATCGACCGGCGCAAGCTGCTGACGCTGGCCATGCTGTGGTACGCCCTGGGGCACGCGCTGTGCGCCCTGGCCCCCAGCTATGAGTGGCTCTGGCCGGTTCGGGCGCTGACTGTGCTGTCGGCCGCGGTGTTCACGCCGCAGGCCGCAGCCGCCATGGGCTTCATGAGCACGCCGGCCCATCGGGGACGTGCCATCACTTTTGTGTTCATGGGCTGGTCGGTCGCCTCGGTGGCCGGCATGCCGATGGCCGCCTGGGTGGGCGAACGGCTGGGGTGGCGCGTGGCCATGGGCCTGGTGGCCGTGGGTGGGCTGGTGGCCGCGGCCATGGTTCACCGCAGCATGCCCAAAGGCATCCGCCCGCCCGCGTTGTCGCTGCGGGCCTGGCGCAAGGTGCTGCAATCGCCCCTGCTGATGGCGGTGGTACTGGTCACGGCCTTCCAGAGCGCGGGGCAGTTCACCGTGCTGGCCTATGCGGCGCCGTACTTCAAGAACGGCTTTGGCGCCAACCCGGAGCAGATCAGCCTGATGTTCGCCTACTTCGGTGGGCTGGCGCTGGCCGGCAATCTGGTGCTCAACCGGGTGGTGGACAGCTTTGGCGCGGCCCGGGCCGTCACGATCACGTTGAGCCTGATGGCCTTTAGCCTGCTGATCTGGCCGCTGGCCACCACCCTGCCCCTGCTGGCGCTGGTCTTCCTGCCCTGGGCCATCAGTGGTTTTGCCACCAACTCGGGGCAGCAGGCACGGCTGGGTGGCTTGTCGCCACGGCTGGCACCGGCCCTGATGGCGCTGAACACCTCAGGCATCTACCTGGGGCATGCGGTGGGCGCCTCGGGCGGCGGCTGGGTGCTGGACCACGCCGGTGGCTACGGCAACCTGCACTGGCTGGGGCTGATGTGGATGCTGGTGGCCTGGGGGCTGAGCCATTGGGCTCAGCGCGAACAGGCCCGGCGGGATGCGCGGGGCGTTGCCCCCGGCTGATTGCCCCCTTCAGAACCCGCGCTGGCGTCGCGCCTCGTACAGGCCGACGGCGCTGGCCACGGACACATTGAGGCTTTCCACGGCGCCCATCATCGGGATGCTGACCAGTTCGTCGCAGTGCTTGCGCGTGAGCTGGCGCATGCCGCTGCCCTCGGCACCCAGCACCAGGGCCGTGGGGCGCTTGAAATCAGCCTGGTACAGGTTGCCAGGTGCGTCATCAGAAGTGCCGACCACCCAGATGTCCCGCTCCTTGAGCTCGTTCAAGGTGCGCGCCAGATTGGTCACCATGAAGTAAGGCACCGTTTCGGCCGCGCCGCTGGCCACCTTGGCCACGGTGGCATTCACGCCCACGGCGTGGTCCTTGGGGGCGATCACGGCATGGACACCAGCACCATCGGCCACGCGCAGGCAGGCGCCCAGGTTGTGCGGGTCGGTCACGCCGTCCAGCACCAGCAGCAGGGGCGGCTCGCTGCCCAGCTCGTCGAGCAGGTCATCGATGGAGCGGGCCTGGCTGAGCGCTTCGACCCGGGCTGCGACGCCTTGGTGACGGTGGGTGCCACAGAGCTTCTGCAGGCGGTCGTCGTCGACCTCGATGGGCTCCAGCCCGGCTTCCTCGGCCTTGGCCAGGAACTGACGCATGCGCTGGTCACGGCGGGTGGCATCCACGTACAGCTCGCGGATGGATTTGGGCGCGACCTTCAGGCGCACGGACACGGCATGGAAGCCGAACAGCAGTTTCAGACTCATGGGGCGGCATCCTACACGGGTGGCGGGGCCTGCAGCGTCAGTCGCCCGTGGGCGAGATGCGGAATTCAAGCACGTCAGCCCGCCCCAGCAATGTTGTCGACAGCAGCCGCAGGTTGTCTGCCTTGACGGTGCGCAGCATCATCCGGTACTCAAACGCCTGGTCATCGGCATCGAGCCGATAGGCCAGGTTGGCCATGCTGAAGCCGTGCTCGCGCAGCAAGGCCCGCAGGGCGGGCTCCTCCACCACGGCATCACGCCGAAAGCGGATCACCAGTTGCGCGAAGCGGTTGGTGGGCATCAGCATTTCGATGCGGCGAAACAGCCCCAGCACGCCCAGGGTGAGCAAGGTGGCCGTGCCCGCCGCGAAATACAGCCCGATGCCGATCAGCACGCCGATGGCGGCCGTGATCCAGATGGAGGCCGCGGTGGTCAGGCCCCGGACGGACAGCCCTTCCTTGAATATCACGCCCGCCCCCAGGAAGCCGATGCCGGTCATGATGCCTTGGGCCATTCGGGTGGGGTCAATGCGCACGACATCGCCGGTACCCGAAGGGAACCACTGGTGCTGGTAGAGGGACACCAGCATCAGCAGGCTCGACGCCATGCACACCAGGGTGTGGGTTCGAAAGCCCGCGGGGCGGCCGTGGTAGCTGCGCTCCAGTCCGATCAACCCGCCGGCCAACACCGCGCCCAGCAGGTGCAGCAGTTGATCGATCAAGAGTTGGTCGATGAACAGGCGATCCATGGGCACAGCTTAGCCCACCGCGGGCAGGCTGTGCAGGGGGAAACGCTTGTTCAGGCCAGGGCGCTCACCATCTCGCTAAGGCGGCCTGCCTCGATGCGCACAAGCCGCTCGCAGCGCTGTGCCAGGCCCATGTCGTGGGTGACCAACACCAGGGCCGTGCCGGCCTCGCGGTTGAGCTCGAACATCAGTTCGATGATCGACTGGCCCGTGGCGTGGTCCAGGCTGCCCGTGGGCTCGTCAGCCATCAGGATGTCGGGCTTCATCACGAAGGCCCGCGCCAGGGCTACCCGCTGTTGCTCACCGCCCGACAGCAGGGCCGGCTTGTGCTCCAGCCGCTTGGACAGGCCCACCCGGGCCAGCATGTCAGACGCCAGCTGGCGCGCCTGGCGTTCGCCCCGCAGCTCCAGCGGCAGCATCACGTTCTCCAGCGCGGTAAGGTGGCCGATGAGCTGGAAGTTCTGGAACACGAAACCGACGTGGCGGGCCCGGTGGGCAGCGCGCTGGTCTTCGTTCATCGAGAACAGATCCTGCCCTGACAGCACCACACTGCCGTGCGAGGGTGTGTCCAGCCCGGCCAGCAGGGAGAGCAAGGTGCTCTTGCCCGAGCCCGATGCCCCCACCACCGCCAAGGATTGCCCGGAGGCCAGTTCGAAGTTCACCTCCTGCAAAATGGTCAGTGCGCCGCTGCTGTCCTGCACGGTCTTGTCCAGGCCTTGAACTTTCAGGATGGCGGCGGCCTCTGTCGAGGCATTGTTGTTGCGAACCACGGTCATGCGGATGAACAGTTGGATGAATCTGAAGCGGCGCGCCAGGCGCCACGCTATGCACGCTAGACACTCTAAAGGATGGCCAACATCCCCGGGGGATACCGCCCTTGTGCAGAGTCCTGCCAGGCGCGAATGGTTCAGTGGCGCAGCGCACCGGGCCACAGCGCTGGCCTGTGCGCTCGCCCTGCCCTCGGCCAGTTGGGCTGCCCCCGCCAAATCCAAGCCCACCAAAGGCCCGGCAACGATCCTGATCGTGGGCGACAGTCTGTCGGCCGAGTACGGCCTCGTGCGGGGCAGCGGCTGGGTCGCCCTGCTGGAAAAGCGCCTGGCTGCCGGCTCTGGCACCCAGGCCAAGGTGGTCAACGCCAGCATCAGCGGCGACACCACATCGGGCGGCGCCGCACGCCTGCCCGCCCTGCTCAAGACGCATCAGCCCACCCACGTAGTGATCGAGCTAGGGGGCAACGACGCGCTGCGCGGCCTGCCGCTCAAGGCCACGCGCGAGACGCTGGACGCGATGGTGCGCTCGTGCCAGGCCATCGGCGCGAAGGTGGTGCTGGTGGGCATGATGATGCCGCCCAACTTCGGGCGGCGCTATGCCGAGGATTTCGCCGCCATATTCCCGGCGGTGGCATCTGCGCGCTCGGTGCCCGTGGTGCCCTTCTTCCTGAAGGGCGTGGCCGATCGCCCCGACGCCCGGGACTGGTTCCAGCCCGACGGCATCCATCCGCTGGCCAAGGCCCACCCGGTGATGCTGGACAACGTCTGGCCGGTACTGGCGCCGCTGCTCTGACCGCTGCACGGACCCATCGCCGGGGCCCCGCTGCGCCTTACTTTTTGGGCTGAATCGCGCCCATCAGGGTCTCGGCCTGCTTGGCCATCTGCTCCTGCATCTGCGTGAACATCTGGCTTGATTGCTCCATGTAGCTTGTCATGAAGCTCTGCATGGGGTTGGGCAGGTTGACCACGGAGTTTTCGGTCAGGCGCGACTGCAGGTCAATGAAGCTCTGGATGTTCTTTTCCAGGTAGTTGCCCATCACGCCCTGCATGGTGTGCCCGTAGAAGCGGATGATCTGCGCCAGGGCCTGGGTGGAGAACATCGGCACGCCGCCGGTTTCTTCTTCCAGGATGATTTGCAGCAGGATGCTGCGGGTGAGGTCCTCGCCCGTCTTGGCATCGACCACGATGAACTGCTCCACCGCCATCACCATGTCCTTGACATCGGCGAGCGTGATGTAGCTGCTGGTCTGCGTGTCGTACAGGCGCCGGTTGGGGTACTTCTTGATGGTGCGCAAGCCGGACGGTGGCGCACCGCCTTCACCAGGCGCGGCCTCTGGGGCGCCCTCGGCCGAGGCGGCAGGTCGACGTGTCCGGGGATTCATGCTCATCAGCGACTCCAGAAGATCTGGCCCATTGTAGGCATATCACGCCAGGCCACCAGCCTTTGATGCAGATCGTGCACGCCGGCCCGGCGCAAAGAGGACAAGCGTCTGGACAAGCGGACAACTTGCTTCAGCGATGGAACCAAGTCAGGATGGGGCCCTCACACCGGGTTCATGTCACCTGAAGAAATGGCGAAATCATGAAATCCCTGCGTCACCCGATCACCACCCTGGCCAGCGTGGCCGCCTTGTGCCTGGGCGCCTCTGTGGCCCAAGCCCAGTACGTGGGCCCGTCGACCA
>CALAKR010000013.1 GCA_937923225.1 uncultured Aquabacterium sp.
TGCAGCAGTTGCCAGCTGGTGCCGGTGCCGACCAGCGTGCCGATGGCCACCACCAGGGCCATGCACGCCAGCAGGCGCGATCGGATCGAAAACCCGCGCAGCCAGGTGATCCATGTGCTCATCATGTTCATATGCTCCTCAATCTCGATGCCATGCCAGAGGGGCCGTGTTGGCGCTCGGGGTAGCGCGCGGCAGACCTCTACTGCCTTGGTATCGGCAGGTGCATGGGTGGGTTTGAGGGGCGGGAGAGGCGCGTTCGGGCAGGGTTTGCCCGGTGATCAGGCGGCAGGGCGCGGCACAGCGGTGTTAATACACGCTTGGCTCGCCGGGCGGGCGCGTCTTGAAGCGCTTGTGAACCCACAGGTACTGCGGCAGGCGCAGGCGGATCTGATCCTCGATGAAGGCGTTCAGGCGGGCGGTGTCGGCCACGGCATCCGCAGTGGGGAAGTTCTCCAGCGCGGGCAGGAAGTGCACCTTGTAGCCCTGGCCGCCGGGCAGCAGCTCGGCGATCACGGGCTGCACCACCATGTTGAGCATGCGGGCCATGCGCGAGGGCGCGAGCAGTGTGGCGGCCTGCACGCCGAAGAAGGGCACGAAGGCGGCGTCCTGCATGCCGAAATCCATGTCCGGCAGGTTGAAGAAACCGCGCCCGGCCTTGATGGCGCGCAGCATGGGCTTGACCGAATCCTGGCGCGGGAAGATCTCCACATCGCCGAAGCGCAGGCGGCCGCGCTTCATGGCGGCATCGATCACGGCGTTGCTCTGTGCCTGGTAGATGGAGGCGCCGGGGCGCGGCTGGCACAGCAGGATGGCGGCGCCGGCCACATCGAGCCCCACGAAGTGCGGGCACAGCCACATGGTGGATCGGCCGGTGGCCTGGAACTCGCGCTCGGCCAGGCCGATGTCGCCCTCGACCTGGATCAGGCGCTTGAGGCGGGCGGGCGGGCCGTACCAGAACATGGCGCGCTCCAGCAGGCTGCGCAGCAGCCAGCCGAAGTGCTCGCGCACCACGGCCTGGCGCTCGGCCAGGGGCATGTCGGGGAAGCACAGCTCCAGGTTGCGCAGCGCGATGCGGCGGCGCGAACCCGCCAGGCGGTAGAGCAGGCGGCCCAGGCCCGTGCCCAGCGCGGCCAGGAGGGGCAGCGGCAGCCATTGCAGCAGCCACAGGATGCCCAGGGCCAGGCGGATCAGCGCATCCTTGATCATTCCAGGCCCTTGTTCATGGCGCGGAGGCCCCCTTCGCGTCAGCGGAGGTCAGGATCTCGGCGCGCGGGCCCTTATACCGGTTGTAGCCCCACAGGTACTGCTCGGGGCACTGCATGATCATGTGTTCCATCAGGCGGTTGATCGCGGCGCTGGATTGTGCCGGATCGCCGCCGGCGGCCAGCAGCGACTCCACCTCAGCGGAGACCCGCTCGGCGTGCACGATGTAGTCGACGCCCAGCCGGTGGCGCTGGCGCCAGCCCAGGCGCTCGCCGCGCAGCATGACCACGGCGGCGCCGGTCTGTGCCACCAGCTTGGCGGCCATGGTCATGGTGTAGGCCGGACGCCCGAAGAAGGGGGCCCAGGCGCCCATGCCTTCGGGCGGCACCTGGTCGGGCAGCAGGCCGACGGTCTCACCCTTTTTCAGCGCGCGCAGCATCTGGCGCACGCCCGACAAGGTGGCCGGGCTGGCCTGCATGCCGGGGCGGTTGCGTGCGTGCACCATCACCTCGGCCAGCCAGGCCTGCTTGGCCGGGCGGTACAGCGCGGTGATGGGCTTGTCGGCGCCGTGGCGCTCGGCGTAGGCCTGCGCGACGACCTCGAAGCAGCCCAGGTGCGGCGTGAGGATGATCACGCCGTGCCCCTCGGCCACGGCCTGGTCTATCGCCTCGGGGGTCGTCCAGGCCACGCTGGCGCCCAGGAACTGGTCGCGCGGGCGCCCCCACAGGCGGGGCACTTCCGCCACCATCTTGCCGGCATGGCCCACGGCCTGCCAGCGTTGCCGGCGGCTCAGGCCCGCCGCGCTGGCGTGGGCGGCCAGCCTGCGGCGGTAGGTGGGCGACAGCGCATAGGCCAGCCAGCCCATCAGGCTGCCGATGGGGTGCAGCACACCCAGCGGCCAGCGGGCCAGCGCGAAAAAGACTCGGGACATGGGGTGCGATCTTACTGGCGCCCAAGTGGGTGATAAGTCGCACGGGCGTCAGGCCTATTTCAGGCAATCGGCTGGCTCGTATCCGTTACACTGCGCCCATCGCCGAGTTAACAGGAACAACTTGCGGGGCGATTCACAAATGCCGCTAAAGCGTTCGCCGCTGCCCAGAGTGACGACAAGGATCTCTCCCCAGCCCCGGCGACGCCGAGGTTCAGTTCGTCAACTTTGCCAATTGGAGGCACACACACGTGGCCAGCGATTTCCTCTTCACCTCAGAATCCGTCTCTGAAGGCCATCCCGACAAGGTGGCGGATCAGATCTCCGACGCCATTCTCGACGCCATCTTCGAGCAGGACCCCGTCTCGCGCGTGGCCGCCGAAACCCTGTGCAACACCGGCCTGGTGGTGCTGGCCGGCGAGATCACGACCAATGCCCACGTGGACTACATCCAGGTGGCGCGCGACACCATCAAGCGCATCGGCTACGACAACACCGAGTACGGCATCGACTACAAGGGCTGCGCGGTGCTGGTGGCCTACGACAAGCAATCGAACGACATCGCCCAGGGCGTGGACCGCGCCAGCGACGACTACCTGAACATCGGCGCGGGCGACCAGGGCCTGATGTTCGGCTACGCCTGCGACGAGACGCCTGAGCTGATGCCCGCGCCGATCTACTACGCACACCGCCTGGTCGAGCGCCAGGCCCAACTGCGCAAGGATGGCCGTCTGCCTTTCCTGCGCCCGGATGCCAAGAGCCAGGTCACGATGCGTTATGTGGACGGCAAGCCCCACAGCATCGACACCGTGGTGCTGTCCACCCAGCACGCCCCCGAGTGGAGCCTGGGCGACAAGATGAAGCCCGAGTTCAACGAGGCCGTGATCGAAGAGATCATCAAGCCCGTGCTGCCCAAGGAATGGCTGCAGAACACGCGCTACCTGGTCAACCCGACCGGCCGTTTCGTGGTCGGTGGCCCGCAAGGTGACTGTGGCCTGACCGGCCGCAAGATCATCGTCGACACCTACGGCGGCGCCTGCCCGCACGGTGGTGGCGCCTTCAGCGGCAAGGATCCCACCAAGGTGGACCGCTCGGCCGCCTACGCTGCCCGCTACGTGGCCAAGAACGTGGTGGCCGCCGGCCTGGCCAAGCAGTGCCAGGTGCAGGTGGCGTATGCCATCGGCGTGGCCAAGCCGATGAACGTGACCATCTACACCGAAGGCACGGGCGTGATCCCCGACGAGAAGATCGCGGCGCTGGTGAACGAGCATTTCGACCTGCGTCCGAAGGGCATCATCCAGATGCTGGATCTGCTGCGTCCGATCTACAGCAAGACGGCGGCTTACGGGCACTTCGGGCGTGAAGAGCCGGAGTTCTCGTGGGAGCGGACGGACAAGGCCCAGGTGCTGCGGGACGCAGCAGGCCTGAAAGGCTGAGACGCGCGCAGCGGGGCTCCCTGGGCCTTGCGGCGAGGCGGCATCGCGTGAGCGATATCGCCGCAGCCACAAGGCCCTGGTGATGAAGGAGCCATGATCGCTTGCGCAGTTGTGGCTCCTTTTTGTTTGCGGCTGCTTGTCGTCGCGCTTTGGCGTGACACCGCAAGGCGGGGCTGGGGCGGTGCCTGTCCGGGCTTCGATGTTGTCGGTCCCGCCCTTGGCGGGACTGCTCTCCGGTGCTCGTACGGGACAGGTGGCTGCGCAACTCGCCCTGCGGGCTCAAACATGCTCGCCATCCCCTGGCCATAGGCCAGGGGCAGACCTGCCCCTCCCTGCGCGCCTGCGACGCCAACAAGGCGCCCGGCCACGCACCGCCGCAGCCTTTTTCGCCTTGCTCGTGGCATGCGCATATATCGCCTGCGCAACTCTGTGCCGTCTGGCCGGCCTTTGCTGGCAAGCATTACACTGAGGCGCATGGATCAATCGCATCAACTTCTCGGCACAGGGCTTTACCCTCTGCACAGGGCTTCGCGCCTTGTAGGAGAAGACGTGCGTACCGTCAGGCGATGGCTCAAAGGCTATTCCTGGAAGCACCAGGATGGTCGACGGTCCTCGGAGCCCTTGTGGCCATTGCAGTACGCTGCAGACGATGATTTGGCGAGTGAGCAGGTGCTTGGATTCAAGGATTTGCTGGAACTGCGGACCGTGGCCCGCTTTGTTCAATGCGGGGTCTCGTTGCGAGTCGTGCGCGAAACCATCGATATTGCTCGTCAGTACCTAGGCGACTATCCCTTGCACGCGCGCAGGTTCGTCACCGATGGCCGCAAGATCTTCCTGGAGGCGGTTGAGCGTGCGGGCGAAGAGGCGAGGATGTTGGATGTGAGGAATCGCCAGTTCGCGATGGAATCGGTCATCAGGCCGAGCCTCATCGAAGGCATCGAGTACGGTGCCGATGCTCAGGCACTTCGCTGGTACCCTGAACCCAAGCGCAAATTGATCGTCCTTGATCCCGCGCTTCAGTTCGGGGAGCCGATCATTGCCGATGCGGGGGTCCCCACGGACACACTGGCGGCGGCATTCAAAGCCGAGCAAGGCGATGCGCAGCGTGTTGCGCGTCTGTACAGGGTCACACCGCAAGCAGTCAGAGCGGCCGTGGCTTTCGAGCAAAAACTGGCTGCGTGAACTTTCTCTTCGACAACAACCTTCCTCCGGACCTGGCTCATGCTGTACGAGAGTTGTGTGCCAGTGAGCCCGACGTGGATCAGGTCTGCCATCTGACAGACCTGTTTGCGCCGAGCACGCCGGACCTTGATTGGATCGAAGGGTTGGGCAAAGGCTGGTACGTCGTCAGCATTGACAAGTTCGCCAAGAGCCGAGGAGCAGAGCGAGAAGCGCTTCGCAGGGCCGGACACACGGTGTATGTGCTCGACCCACAATGGTCAAGTCACCCTTTCTGGGTCAAATCCTCTCGTTTGATCTTGTGGTGGCCTCAAGTGCTGGAGCATGCGCGGTTGATCGAAGGGGGTGTCCATCGCATACCCTGGAGGCATACCTCAGGCAAGAAGTTCTTGAGCCTCTGACGCCTGGCTTCACCGCCTTTCCACCCCCGGCGGATGCCCGAACCACCGCTTGTACGCCCGTATCAACGCCGCGGCCTCGCTGTAGCCCAGCGCGGTGGCAATGTCGTCCAGGCGGGCGTTGTCCTGGCGCAGCCACTGCGCGGCACGGCCCGAGCGCTCCGCGTCGGACAGGGCCTGCAGGCTCTGGCCTTCGTCGGCCAGTTGACGGCGCAAGGTGCGTTCGCTGCAGCGCAGGCGCCGCGCCACGTCGCCACCATCAGGCCAGGGCCCTTGCGTGCCATGTTGCTGGAACACTTTCCGCACCCGCTCTGCCCAGTTCACGGGGCGTGAGCCGATCACCTTGGCCGCGCGGGCCTCGCACTGGGGCTGCAGCAGCCGCACCATCAGGGCGTTGGCATCGGGCATGGGTTCGTCCAGACGGGATGGGTCCATGGCCACTTCGGTGACGGGGGCGCCTGCCTCTACGGCCACGCCCAGCACGGCTTCGTAGCGCGGTACCTCGCTGAGGGCCACGCTGCTGTCGAAACGAACGCGCAGCGGCGGCGCCTCGCCATCCTTGAAGAAGGCGCGCAGCAGTCCCACGGTGAAGGCCACGTCGCGGTCCAGGTAGAAGCGGCGCAGCGGGCCCAGGTGCTCGCCGCCGCGCAAGCGCAGCAGGCCGGCGGCCAGGTCGGCCTCGGGTGTGAAGTGCGTGTAGCTCAGGTTGATGAAGCGCAGGAACAGCGCCATGGCCTCGCGCCGCGTGGCGGCGTGCGGCAGGATCAGGCCCAGGTGGCCGAAGTGCATCAGGCGGTAGCGCTGGCCCACCTCCAGCCCGCAGTCGGCGCGCTCGGCCTGCGCCACCCAGTTGCCGAAGAAGGCCTGCTCCTGCAAGGGGGTGATCAGGGCTTCCGGGTCACCCAGTTGCGCCTCGCTGATGCCTGTGCCCTGCAGCAGGGCCTTGGTGTCGTGGCCAAGTACGCGCCGCCAGGCGACGAGATCGGCCACGGCCAGGACGGAAAGTGCGCGTTGAGGGGCGATGGAGGGCCACATGGCGCTGGCCAGCATAGCCCGCCGGATCCAGCTTGGCATCGGGGTTTGGCCGCAATGGTCAATCACCTGCCGCTATGGTCATGGCCGTGGCTGAGGGGGCTGCCTAGCATCCGCCGCATGGACACCCCTGACGACATCTTCCGCGTGGACGAAGGCGAAGCGCGTGCCTGGCTGCAGGCCGTGCAGCGCCATGCGGCAGAGCTCATCGGCCCGCTGGTGCAACGGCCCGAGCACCCGATGCCGCCCGACACCGTGCGTGCGCTGATCAGCAGCTTGGCCGATCAGGGGCTGCTCAATCGTGGCCAGGCGCCGGCCGGCGGGCTGTGGGATGACGATGAGGCCCCGGTGCAGCGCGCGCTGTCGCTGGACGTGCTGCGGGTGGTGGCGCACCACAACGCGGGCCTGGCCCTGCAACTGCACCTGCAGGCGCTGGCCGCCCGCCTGGACCGCGCCATCGGCCTGGCACCGGCGCTGGCGGGGGTGTTGTCGCTGCAGGGCCGACATGGCCTGGGGCGAGGCGCTGTCTGGCCCGCCAGCCAGGGGCAGCAGCTGGGGCCTGAGCAGGCCACGCTGATGGCCGACAACTGGGCCTGGCCCACGCCAGCCGCACCCCGCCTGCTGCATGCGTTGCCCGATTGGCAGGTGCTGTGGCTGCCGGTGTGGTCGCCGTTGCAGGGCTGGGGCTGGCATCGCCTGACGCATACGGAGGTGCACGTCGACACGTTGCCCCACAGCCATGGCCTGGATGAACTCCACACGCAGGCGGTCGCCTGTGCATCCACCGCCTTACCCTGCCTGGATGGCGAGCAGGCTCGTCAGATGTGGGTGCGTCTGCAGGCCCTGCACAGCCTGGGCCTGCAGGCCATCAGCGAAGCCGTGGTGCGGCGCGCCTGGGCCATGGCCCGTGAGCACGCGGCGCTGCGCCGGCAGGGCGGGCAGACCATCCTGGGCCACGTGGCCGTGCAGCAGTTGTTGCAGCAGGCCCAGGAGGCGGTGCAGGGCAGTGCGCAGGCCCTGGCCGCGGCGGTGCAGCCCAGGGCACCCTGGCCGGATCTGCCCTCGCGCTGGCGTGACCGCGCGCGCTGCCAGGTGGCGTTGGCGGCCGGCGCCAGTGCGGCCCTGCAGGTGTTCGGCGGGCAGGGCTACATGCGCGACAGCGGCCTGGAAAAGGCCGTGCGTGATGTGAACCACCTGCGCCTGCTGGGCGGCTCGCCCTCTGAGCTGCGCACCTGCGTGGCCGCCTGGGAGGCGTCGCAGCCGCAAGGCTGGCAGCCCGGCGAGGCGGCCTTGGCCACGGGGCTGGCCGCATGAACGCACCCTGGCCCCTGGGCGCGAGCACGCAGCCCTTGAACATCGCCGGCCACCTGCCGCCCGACCATGCCCTGTCGCCCCGTCACGCCCTGCAGGCGCTGGACCCCAAGGTGCGATGGCTGCTGGCCTATGCGCCCCGTAGTGCGTGGGACACCGATACCGCCAGCCTGCCATGGCGCCTGCAGCGCTACCGGTACCGGGCCCGCGCTTTTGCTCAGACGCATCTGGCGCCAGCAGCCTTGCACATTGATGCCTTGCCGCATTCACCCGTTGGCGAGGTGCCGCCCGAGGCGCTTCAGATCCTGCGAGAGGCCGGTCGCCAAGGCTGGCTCAGCGACCTGCTGCCCGCCCCCATCGGCAGCTGCCACTGGCTGGACGCACCGTACCCCATGGTCTGGCGCACCTGCCTGAAGGTGGAGGAGTTCGCCCGCGCCTGTGGTGGCCTGATGCTGCTGCTGTGCGCGCACTTCCTGGGCATGGGGCCCATCCTGGCCTCGGGCCAGCTGCCGTTGATGTGGCGCGCCCTGCGCCCCGCCACCCAGGCCAATCTGCGCGGTGAGCCGCACCTGTTCGCCTTCGCCATCACCGAGCCCGGCGCCGGCTCCGATGCGGAAGATGGCCATGGCGCCGCCACCAACCGCCCCGGTCTGGTCGCGCGCCGCCAGGGCGATGGCTGGTGCCTGAACGGCCACAAGGTCTTCATCAGCGGTGGCGACATAGCCCGCCAGATCACCGTGTTCGCCGCGCTGGAAGGCGAGGGCTTCGAGTCGTGGACCTGCTTCCTCGTCGACCAGGCCAGCCCCGGCCTGCGGGCCGCGCGCACCGAGCTGAAGATGGGCATGCGCGCCTCCAGCGCCGCTCACCTGGTCTTCGAGAACGTGTGGGTGAGCGATGCCTGCGTGGTGGGCGGGCTGCGGGGCGGCTGGTCGCTCAACCGCGCCACGCTCAACCTGTCGCGGCTGCCGGTGGCGGCCATGGGCGTGGGGCTGGCGCAGGCGGCCGTGGACATCGCGGTGGAGCACGCCTGCACCCAGCGCCTGGGCGGGCGCCCATTGATCGACTTCCAGGACGTGCAACTCGCGCTGGCCGACATGATGGCCGCCACCAGTGCCGCCCGCGCCCTGGTGTGGCAAAGCGCCCGCATCTGGTCGCCGCGCCAGGCCGTGGCCTCGGCCGCCAAGTTCCACAACACCGACGCCGCCATGCGCGTGATCGAGCAGGCCATGGACCTGCTGGGCGAGCACGCCGTGCTGCACCGCCACCGCCTGGAAAAGCTCTACCGCGACGCCCGCGTCACGCAGATCTTCGAAGGCACCAACCAGATCAACCGGCTGGCCGTGATCGAGGACCACCAGGAGGCCTTCGCCGCCCTGGCCGCCTCGGCCCGCCATGATGGAGACACCCCATGCGCCACAGCCTGAACTTTGCCCCGCACAGCGATGATCCCTTCTTCGACGTGCCCTCCACCACGGTGCAGACCAGCACGGGGCCGGTGCAGCTGCCCATCCTGTACCGGCGCACGCGCAACCTCAACGCCTTCTTCATGGTGCCCACCGAGCAGGTGAACCGCGCGCTGGTGCAAAAGGGGGCTGGGGCACTGTCACCAGGCTGCCAGATCGGCGGGCGCTCGCTGGTGGCGCTGGCCTGCTACGACTACCAGGACACCAGCATCGGCCCCTATCGGGAGATCGGCCTGGCCGTGCCCGTGCTGCCGCCAGGCGTGCGCCCGACGCTGCGCCACTGGCTGCAGACGCTGACGGATGTGGACAGCCCCTCGCGGCAATTGGGTTTCCACGTGCTGCACCTGCCGGTGGACACGGAGGCCGCCTGCGCGGCCGGGCGCGAAATCTGGGGCCTGCCCAAGTTTGTCACGCCCATTGCCTATGACGACACGCCGGGCCAGGCGCGCATCGTGCTGCACGACCCAAGGCACCCCTACAGGGCCGATCTGGCCATCCTGCGGTTGGAAGGGCGCCTGGGCACGGGCCTGCCGGGCCCTTCGGTGAGCCCGCTGCTGTACTCGCACCATGAAGGCCAGTGGCTGCGCACGCCGGTGCGGGTGCGGGGCGGCGGGCAGGCCCATGTGCGTCCGGCCCTGCGCTTGCGCACAGGCGGCAGCGCCCATCCCATGGCGCAGGTGATCCGTGAACTGGGGCTCGACGGCGCGCGGCCCTGGCTGGCCATGGCCACCGAGCGATTCCAGTCACGCCTGCCGGCCGGCCAGCCCATGGGCTGAAACCGGCCTCATCATCAGGATCAGGCCGCAGCCAGCCGGAACACGTTCACCGCGCCCGACAAGCGGCGTGCCTGCTCCCGCAAGCTTTCCGCGGCAGCCGCCGATTGCTCCACCAGCGCCGCGTTCTGCTGCGTCATCTGGTCGAGCTGCGTCACCGCCTGGTTCACCTGCACGATGCCATCGCTCTGCTCGGAGGCCGAGGCGCTGATGTCGCGCATCATGTCCGTCACGTGCTGGATGGCCGAGACGATCTCGTCCATCGCGCTGCCGGCCTCGCCCACCAGCTTGGCGCCGGAGTCGACGCGGTCCGTCGAGGTCACGATCAGGCTCTTGATCTCGCGTGCGGCCTGGGCCGAGCGCTGCGCCAGGGTACGCACCTCGCCCGCCACCACCGCGAAGCCGCGGCCCTGCTCGCCGGCGCGGGCGGCTTCCACCGCGGCGTTTAGCGCCAGGATGTTGGTCTGGAAGGCGATGCCGTCGATCACGCCGATGATGTCGGCGATCTTCTTGGACGAAGTGGCGATCTCCTGCATGGTGTCGACCACCTGGCTCACCACCGCGCCACCGCGCTGCGCGGCCTCGCTGGCGGTACCGGCCAACTGGTTGGCCTGGTGGGCCGACTGGGCAGAGTGCTGCACGGTGCCTGTGAGCTGCTCCATCGACGAGGCCGTCTCCTGCAGACTGGAGGCCGTCATCTCGGTGCGGCTGGACAGATCCTGGTTGCCCGTGGCGATCTCGCTCGATGCGGTGGAGATGCCGTCGGTACTGTGGCGTACCTCGCTCACCAGGCGGGCCAGCGAGCCCGTCATGGTCTGCAATGCCCGCATCAACTGGCCGAACTCGTCGGTGCGCTGTGTGTCGATCCGGGTGCTCAGGTCACCTTCGGCGATGCGCGAGGCGATGCCGATGGCCTGGTCCAGCGGCTGCTTGATCGCGCGGATCAGGAAGTACGCGCCCACCATGGTGCAGGCCAGCACGGCCAGCACCATCACCCCGGCGATCAGCACCGTGGTGCGGCGACCCGTGGCGATGCTGGCGCGCACTTCGGCGCCGGATTCTTCCTGCAGCGTGGCGAACTCGCGCAACGCGTCCATGTAAACCAGGGTGGCGGGCAGGAACTTCTCCTTCAGTGCGGTCTGCGATTCGAGGATCTGGCCATCGGCCTTCATGGCCTTGATGCGCTCGCCCAGGCCCACCACGTCCTTGCGCAGGGCGGCGATCTTGTCCAGCTGGGCGCGGTCACGGTCCGTCAGCGGCAGCTCCTGCACCTGCTTCTGCAGCTTGGTGATCCGGGCGATCGCGTCGGCGATCGGCTTGGCGAAGGCTTCCGCCACGACCGGGTCGGCGCTCAGGTTGGAGGCGGTGCTGCGCACCATCGCCACCTCACTGAGGGCGGCCCATTCGCGGGCGGTCTTGAGCTTGAGGTCGCTGACCTTGAGTTCTGCTTCGGCCAGTGCCTGCTGGCTGCCGGCGCGCCAGGCGGCCAGGCCGACGATGCTGAGCATGGCCACGACCAGGGTGGCCACGGCCAGCCACAACTTGCCTCCAATACCAAGGTTCTTGCCCATGGTGGTCCTTCTTCGTCGATGGCGCGAGGTGGTGCGCCGCGGCCCCGGGATGACAGCACGGCCAGGTGTCGGGGAGCGACCGGGCCGGGCGTCGCCCAGGTCCATGACAGGCCCGACGACGCGACTACAAGAGGGCATATCGGCTGCCGCCCTGTGGATCTGAAGTCGCATTCCACTGTGCGATCGGTCAAAAAGCGTGCGCAAAGCAACAGGACTTTCGCCTCATGCCGGCGTGAAATCGTTAGCATCGCGGGAGAGGGCCCGCACGCTTTCGCACGGGCTGTTCCGTCACGCAGGCCATTTCGCCATGCTCAAGAAGATCCCGACCCACCAGCTGCGCCTGGGCATGCATGTGCACGAGCTGTGCGGCTCGTGGATCGACCATCCCTTCTGGCGCAAGGCCTTCAAGCTGACGGACCCGCGCCAACTCGACCAGTTGCTCGACAGCCCCGTGCGCGAGGTCTGGATCGACACCGACAAGGGCGTGGACGTGGCCCGCACGGCGCCCACCACGCTGCTCGACGACATCGACCTGCCCGACGACGGCGACCTGCCCCAGGCGGATTTCCCGCCCACCGTGCACGCCGACCTGCTCGACCTGGCCCCGCTGGAGCAGCAGATCAGCCTGCAGGACGAGGTGGCACGCGCCTCGCGCATCGTGGCCCAGGCTCGGGGTGCCATGAAGACCATGTTCCAGGACGTGCGCATGGGCAAGGCGGTGGACGCCGAGCACTGCCTGCCCCTGGTGGACGACATCACGCGCTCCGTCTCGCGCAATCCGGGCGCCATCGTCAGCCTGGCGCGCCTGAAGACCAGCGACGACTACACCTACATGCACTCGGTGGCCGTGTGCGCGCTGATGGTGTCGCTGGCCCGCCAGCTCAAGCTCAGCGAGGCCGACACCCGCGAGGCGGGCCTGGCCGGCCTGGTGCACGACCTGGGCAAGGCCATGATGCCGCTGGAGGTGCTGAACAAGCCCGGCAAGCTCACCGAGGCCGAGTTCGCCATCATGCGCAGCCACCCGCAGGCCGGCCACCAGATGCTGGTGGAAGGGCGTGGCGTGGGCCCGATCCCGCTCGATGTGTGCCTGCACCACCACGAGAAGATCAACGGCACCGGCTACCCGCACCGCCTTCAGGGCGACCAGATCAGCCTGTTCGCCAGCATGGGCGCGGTGTGCGACGTGTACGACGCCATCACCTCCAACCGGCCCTACAAGGCAGGCTGGGACCCGGCCGAATCCGTGCAGAAGATGGCGCAGTGGGCCAAGGACGGCCACTTCAGCGAGCCGGTGTTCCAGGCCTTCGTCAAGAGCATCGGCATCTACCCGACGGGTTCACTGGTCAAGCTGAAATCAGGCCGGTTGGGTGTGGTGGTGGACCAAGGCGCGGGCTCGCTGCTCGCGCCGCTGGTGAAGGTGTTCTTCTCGACCAAGTCCAACGAACGGCTGGTGCCCCAACTGCTGGACCTGGGGGCGCGGGGGTGCAGTGACCAGATCGTGTCGCGTGAATCGCCGGCCACCTGGGGCTTCAAGAACCTGGACGACTACTGGATCGACGGGCGCTGAACGCGGTCTCTGCCTCGCGCCGCCCGGCGTGCCGCCAGCGCGCAGGCCGCCAGCCCCAGCAGCGCGAGTTCCACCGAGCCCAGTGCACCGCCTCCGCCACCCCCGCTACTGCTGCTCGACGTCGAGGTGCTCGCCGTGGTCTCGCTCACGGCCACCACGCTGGCTGCGGCACTCACGGTGATGCTCTGCGTGGTGCTGGCGCTGCGGCCATTGCCATCTGCCACCGTGAGCGTGACGCTGAACGTGCCGGCACCTGATGGCGTGGCTGTGACGGTCTGGCCCGTGGCGCTGCTCAGGCTGGTGACGATGCCACCGCCGCTGACCAGGCTCCACTGGTAGCTGGTGATGCTGCTGGAGCCTGCCTGCGAGCCGGCCGCGCTCAGTGTGACGGCCTGGCCTGCCGTGGGGCTGTCGGGGCTCACGGTGATGCTGGCGCTGGGGCCGACCACGGTGCCCAGTGCCGCGGCCACGGCGGCGCCGGCATCCAGCATGCCCGCGCCGCAGGTGCTGGTGGTGCAGTAGCACTCGTCCTGCGTGCTGCTGCCGTTGCGCCCGCTGGTGGCGCGGCACTGGCTGATGCCCGAGGTGCCGCCCGTGGTCGGAAAGGCCCGTGCGCTCGACTTGATCGGCGTGGTCACCTGGGCGGGCGTGAGCGTGGGCTGGGCCGAGAACATCAGCGCCGCCGTGGCGCTCACCAGCGGCGCCGAGAAGCTGGTGCCCACCTCCGCGCTGTTGGCATCGGTGTAGGTGGAGCCGCCACTGGCATCGCTCACGGGCGTGGTCGAACCGCTGTTGATGGTGCTCACGAAGCCATAGCTGCAGCTGCCCGTGCTGTTCACGCAGTTGCCCCCAGGCGCGCTGATGCCCACGGCCGACCCGAGCGACGAGTACCCCGCCTTGGTGCCCACATGGCGCAGCGCGGCCACGCCGATCACGCCCGTGCAGTTGGCGGGCGTGCCCGTGGTGGTCGATTCATTGCCGGCGGCGGCCACCACCAGTGCACCGGCGGCCGTCACCTCGCTCACCGCCTCCAGGTAGGCTTGAGAGCAGGTGCCCGTGCCGCCCAGGCTCAGGTTGATAACACGGGCGGGGTTAGGGTTGGCGGGTGCGCCGCTCACGCTCAGGCCTGCCGCCCAGCGCATGCCGGCGATGATGTCCGAGTCGTAGCCGCCGCACTTGCCCAGCACGCGCACCGGCAGGATCTTCACGTTCCAGCCCATGCCGGCGATGCCGGTGCCGTTGTTCGTGTCCGCGCCGATGATGCCGGACACCACGGTGCCATGCCAGCTGCTGCTCGCGCTGGCCGAGCAGCCCGAGAACACGCTGCTGTTGGCGCTGATCTCGCTGCTGGTCAGGTAGTCGCCCAGGTCGGATGCGTCGCTGCTGCGGCCCACCGAGTTGCCCGCGATGGCCGCCTCGGAGATGAAGTTGTAGCCCGGCAGCAGCTTGGCCGCCAGGTCGACGTGGTCGTAGCGCACGCCGGTGTCCACCACGGCCACCACCACCGAAGGGCTGCCCGTGCTCAGGGCCCAGGCGGCCGGCGCGTTGATGGCCGACACCAGCGTGGCATCGGCCGTGTGGGCGTACCACTGGCCGTCGGTGGGGTAGGGGCTGGACTGGCCGCTGCCGAACAAGGGGTCATTGGGCGTCACCTGCAGCGCCTTGCGCCGCTGGTCCACCACCGCGTATTCCACATCCGATTGCGCCGACAGCTCGGCCGCCAGCGCGGCAGAGGTCTTGCCGCGCATCGTGGCTACGTGGGTACGCGCCCCGATCTGACGGCCATCGCTCAGGCTCAGTCCCATGCGCTGGCCCATGCGTTGCATGCGCTCGCCGCCGGCTTGCTGCAACAGGCTGGAGCTGGATTTGAGCTTGACGATCACGCGCGCTGGCTCGGCCGATGCCGTGCTGCCCGCAGCCCAAGCGGCCGGGGCCAGCCCCGAGATTGCGCCCAGGGCCAGGGCGGACGACACGATCAGGCGCGACGCAACGCGCGGGGCGCAGGGCCCGGCAAGACGCCATGGGTGCAACACGGAGACCTCGGCAACACAGTGAAAACCGCGCGATGCTGCGGGCCCTGTGTTGCTGGCGTGTTGCTGTGTATTGCTGAAAGCCTCTGGCGGCCCGCGATCGGTGAAACACCGCGGCGGGCCGTCACAAAGTCACTGGCTCGACAGGCTCAGCCCCGCGTGCTCCCGCAGCGGGTGGAAGTGCACCAGCGGGTGCCGCTCAGACGTCAAACGCAGGTCGTAGGCCGAGGTCATCATGTAGGCCAGCGTGTCGGCGGCATCGAGGGCCAGCTTCGACGCGTTCTCATCGGTGAACTTCTTGAGTGCCTCAGGCGTGTCGGCCGTGATCCAGCGTGCGCCGGTGAAGCGGCAGGGCATCAGGCGGATGTCCACGCCGTACTCGGCCTTCAGGCGGTGCTGCACCACTTCGAACTGCAGCTGGCCGACCGCGCCCAGCAGCATCGAGCCGCCGGCTTCCGGGCGGAAGACCTGGATCGCGCCTTCTTCGCCCAGCTGCATCAGGCCCGCCTGCAGCTGCTTGCTCTTCATCGGGTTGGCCAGTTCCACCGTCTGGAACAGCTCGGGCGCGAAGAAGGGCAGGCCGGTGTACTGCAAGGTGATGCCGTCGGTGATGGTGTCGCCCAGCTGCACGCCGCCGTGCGTGGTGAAGCCGATGATGTCGCCCGCGAAGGCCTCGTCGACCGCCTCGCGCCGCTGCGACAGGAAGGTCACCACGCTGGTCGGGCGCAGCTCCTTGCCCGAGCGCTGCACCTTGAGCTTCATGCCCGGCACGTACTGGCCCGAGCACACGCGCACGAAGGCGATGCGGTCGCGGTGCGACGGGTCCATGTTGGCCTGCACCTTGAACACCACGCCGGAGAAGTTCTCCATGCCCGGGTCGATCTCGCGCTTGGAGCCGTCCTTCTCGGTGCTCAGGCGGGGGTGGGGCGCGGGGGCCAGGTCCACCAGAGCGTCCAGGATCTCCTGCACGCCGAAGTTGTTCACGGCCGAGCCGAAGAACACCGGCGTCTGCTTGGCGGCCAAAAACGCTTCCAGGTCGAACGCGGGCGCGGCGCCCTGCATCAACTCCATGTTCTGCTCGGCCAGCTCCCAGTCGTGGCCGAAGCGCTCGTGCAGCTTGTCTCGCTCGCTCAGGGGCACCACCTCGTCATCCTCGCCGCGCTTGTCGGCGCCGGCGCTGAACAGGCGCATGCTCTGTGTGCGCAGGTTCACGATGCCGCCGAAGGTCTTGCCCTGGCCCACCGGCCAGGTCATGGGCACGCAGGGCATGCCCAGCTCGCGCTCGACTTCATCGAGCAACTCGACCGGGTCACGGCCCTCGCGGTCCATCTTGTTCACGAAGGTGATGATGGGCGTGTCGCGCTGGCGGCAGACCTCGATCAGGCGCTTGGTCTGGGCTTCCACGCCGTTGGCCGCGTCGATCACCATCAAAGCCGAATCCACGGCCGTGAGCACCCGGTAGGTGTCTTCCGAGAAGTCCTTGTGGCCCGGGGTGTCGAGCAGGTTCACCACGTGCTCGCGGTACAGCATCTGCATCACGCTCGATGCCACCGAGATGCCGCGCTGCTTTTCGATCTCCATCCAGTCGGATGTGGCGTGGCGCGAGGCCTTGCGGCCCTTCACGGCACCGGCGATGTGGATCGCGCCGGAGAACAGCAGCAGCTTTTCCGTCAGCGTGGTCTTGCCGGCGTCGGGGTGGGAGATGATGGCGAAGGTCCGGCGGGCCTTCACCTCGTCGGCGATGGAGCCGCGGGACATGGGTGTTTCCTTGAGAAATTCGGAATGTGCGGCGCCACGAAGGCCACCAGGCGGGCGGCCTGGGAATGGCCGAACAACCCTCTATTTTAGACGCGGGCGCCCTGCCTGTGGGCATTGGCCCCTGGCTAAGAGTCTGGGCCTCAGGGTCCTTCCTGATTCAAGCCCCCGGATGGCACGCCGATATCCGAGGCATCCAGCGTAGTTCCCGCTGCGGCGTCCTGCCTCCCACCAGGACGGTGTGCACGCGCATCGGGGGAGACAGTACAAACACAGCCACACCGAAACATGTCCGAAATTCAAAGGGCATACCCAGGGCCAGCTCCTGGGGCCACCACAGGGCCCGTCCCTGCGCAATCCGACGCCCTGCGCCTGCTGCTCAAGGGGACGGCGGTGGTCGCGGGCCTCACGCACATCGCCTTCCTGACGCTGTTCCACTGGGCGGGTGTCGAGGCCATGGCCATCATCAACGTGGCCAGCGTGCTGTGCTACGTGTGGACCTTCTGGCTGGCGCACACCGGGCGCATCGGCATGTGCTGGGTGGTCACGGCGCTGGAGGTGCTGGCCCACGCCATCCTGGCCGTCTGGGTGATCGGCTGGGATTCGGGCTTCCACTTCTACATTCTGCTGGTGATCCCGGTGGCGGTGATCACGGATTTCCGGCCGCTGGCGCTGAAGGTGCTGGTCGTCTCCATCCTGACCACGGCCTACCTGGGCATGGACATGCTGCTGCTGCGGCGCCCGCCCCTGGTGGCACTGCCCACCACCGTGATCGACGGCCTGCACTACTTCAATGTGCTGGGCACCATCCTGATCCTGATCTTCCTGGCGGGCTACTACCACTACCTGATGTCCAAGGCCGAGGCCAACCTGCGCGAGATGGCCACCACGGACCCGCTCACCCAGCTCAGCAACCGCCGGGCAGTGATCGATGCCATCCGCGACGAAGAGCTGCGCATGCAGCGCACCAACACCCAGATGTCTTTCGTGCTGTGTGACCTGGACCACTTCAAGCTGATCAACGACACGCACGGCCACGACGCGGGTGACGAGGTGCTCAAGGCCGTGAGCGGTGTGCTCAGCCAGGGCGTGCGCGAGGTGGACCACGTGGCCCGCTGGGGCGGCGAGGAGTTTCTGCTGGTGCTCCCTGGTGCCGGCACGCAGGAGGCCCAACTGGTGGCCGAACGCCTGCGCCAGCGCATCGAGGCCCTGCGTGTGCGCGCGGGGAGTGAGGAGCTGCAGGTCAGCATGACCTTCGGCGTAAGCGCCTGCCACCCGGGCGAGACGTCCGAAAACACCATTTCACGGGCCGACCAGGCCTTGTACGCGGGCAAGCACGCCGGCCGCAACCGTGTCGTGCTCGGCCCCCTGGCGCCCGAGCCATTGCCTCAGGCCTGATCGCCTGGACCGGTAGATCAGCGCCGGCATGAAAAAAGGCCCGCACAAGACGGGCCTTCGGTTCAAGTGCTTCAGACGCTGCAGACGTAGCAGACGCAGCGCTCAGCCGATCACTCGATCTCGTTCTTGCTGGCGCATTCGGCATCAGAGCCGTTCACGCTGCAGCGCACGCGCTTGATGATGTTGAGCGTCTGCTTGTTGTACATGCCCTGCTTGGCGATGTCGATGCGGGCTTCGCGCAGCATCAGCACGTACTTGGGGATGTTCTCGGCAGGCAGATCGTCCCAGGTCGCGGCCGGGATGCCGGCTTCGGCCTTCTTGATCAGGTTCATCGCATGGTCGAACTGGCCGGCCCAGTACTGGCGCGACTTCAGGCCGAAACCATCGGGGAACTTGCCCTTGTTGAACACCAGCTGCACCGTCGGGATCATGATCGGGAAGCGGCCGATGCCACCCTTGGTGCCGATGCCCTTGTACAGCTCGAACGG
>CALAKR010000014.1 GCA_937923225.1 uncultured Aquabacterium sp.
ATGTCCGACCACGGGCAGGTCAGGCAGGCCGGCTTGCGCTGCGTGCACACGGTAGCGCCCAGGTCCATCACGCCCTGTGTGTAGGCCGGCATGTCCTTGGCCTTCTCGGGCAGCACGGCTTCTGCTGCCAGCCACAGGGCACGCTCATTGGCTGACACGGACAAGTCCTCGCTCCAGCCCAGCACGCGGGTCAGCACACGCTTGACGTTGCCATCCAGGATGGCCGTGCGCTCGTGGAAACAAAAGCCCGCGATGGCAGCCGCGGTCGAGCGGCCGATGCCGGGCAAGGTCATCAGCGCCTCGGCCGTCTGCGGGAAGCTGCCGCCATGATCGGCCACCACGGCCTGCGCGCAGCGGTGCAGGTTGCGCGCACGGCTGTAGTAGCCCAGGCCAGCCCACAGCGTGAGCACCTCGTCCAGCGAAGCAGCAGCCAGTGCGGCCACGTCCGGAAAGGCTTTCAAAAAACGGTCGTAGTAGCCCAGCACCGTGCTCACCTGCGTCTGCTGCAGCATGATCTCCGACAGCCATACGCGGTAAGGGTCGCGCGTGTTCTGCCATGGCAGGTGATGGCGACCCTGCTGACGCTGCCAAGCCACCAGGCGATCGGCCAGCATGGGCGACGACGAACGGGCTGCCTGCAGCAGCCTTTGCTGGGCGAGGGGTGTCATGCGGATTCAGAGGCGCTGCCAGCGGGCAAGGCGCGGAAGGTCATCAGGTGGCGGGCCGGGTCGTCCAGCGGGATGTCGACGGTGTTGGTGCCCGACGCATCATCGAGCGGCATGGCCGCGGTGGATGCTTCGAACGCTGCCAAAGCACCGTCGGGATCCATCGGATCGCTCGTGGCCTGGGCCACCAGCTCATCGATCAGCACACCCAGGCGCGTCTGCAGTTGCAACACGCGCTCGTCCTGTGCCTGCACTTCCTGCAGGCGGATGTCCAGCTCGTTGGAAGCGGTCTGGATGCGGTCCAGCGATTCGTAGCGGCGCTTGAAGTTGCGGCGACGCTCGCGCAACTGGCTGTCCACCTGTGCCGAGGCCGTCTTGTTCCACAGCTCGATGTCGTTGCTCACCGTCTCGAACACCACGCGCAGGCGCGAGATCAGCATGCGGCGGAACTGCTCGTGGAAGCCCGGCTGCGCCAGACGGAAGGCCTGGCTCAGGCCAAGGTACTGCACATAGTTGCGCTCGATCAGATCCAGGTCTTCGCGGTAACGGCGCACGTCCACCGGCTGCTCGGCCGACAGGCCGAAGCCGAACTCGGCATTGAGCTTGCCGAACGAAGCCACCAGCATCGCGTGGATCTCGTCACTGCGCTGCTGCGCCTGCTCGATCAGGCCACGCAGGCGCGCGCACAGCTCGATGAAGGCCTTCTTGGCGCCCAGCGGCAACCACGAGCCGCCCAGCACCTGCTGCAGCACGTCCACCTCCTGGCGCAGGCGCTCGGCCGACAAGTCGTACAGCGATTCCTTGAGCATGCGCGCATGGACGCTGCGCATGGCCGCCAGGCGGGCGGTGCACTGCTCGAATTCGGTGGCCTCGGCCTGCACGCGCTGCAGCATCAGCTGCACCTTGCCGCCGCTCTTGCCGCGCAGGCCACGCAGTTCGAGCATCTGCTCGGCATGGTGGCGGCGCAGTTCGCCGAAGCGACGCGTCAGTTGCTGCTGCAAGCCGCGGGCGCCATCCACGGCCCCTTGGGCCAGGGTTTCGCGCCGCTTGGGCAGCAGGCCTTCGGACAAGGCCAGTTCAAAGTCTTCCAGTCGGCTGGCAGCCAGCCCGGCTTCGTCATGCCCCAGGCGCGCGGCCAGGGCCTGGCGCGCCGAGATGGGGAACACGTGCTCAGTCGGGATCTCCAGCGTCTGCGCCACGCTCTCGCACTGGCGCACGATGGTGGCCTGCACCTGCTCGGGCGTGCTGAGCGGATCGGCCAGCGTGTCGATCTTGTTGAGCGCCACATAGCGAGCCAGCGCCGGGCCGCACAGGTGATCGCGCCAGATGCTCAGGTCGGAGCGGGTCACACCCGTGTCCGCGCCCAGAATGAACACAGTGGCATGCGCCTGGGGCAGCAGGCCCAGCGTCAGTTCGGGCTCGGTGCCGATGGCATTCAGGCCCGGCGTGTCCAGCACCACCAGCCCACGCTTGAGCAACGGGTGCGGCAGGTTGATGCGCGCATGGCGCCACACCGGAATCTCCACCTGGCCATCGGCGGACAGCGGCGGGTTGTCGTCCGTGCGCTCGTCGTCCCAGAAACCCAGATCACGGGCCTGGTCCTGCGTGACCAGACGGGTGCGCATGACCTCACCCAGCGCCTGGGCCATGCCATCGGGGTTGGTCAGATCCAGCTCGATGTGCGACCAGGCGGCGGGTGTGCGGCGGTATTCCACCAGCGATGTCGGCTCCAGCCGTGTCTCGATCGGCAGCAGCGACAGGCCGACCGGGTCTTCGGCGTCATAGCCCAGCTCCACCGGGCACATCGTGGTCCGTCCGGCCGAGGCCGGCATCATGCGACGGCCCTTGTCGGAGAAGAAGATAGCGTTGATCAGCTCGGACTTGCCGCGCGAGAACTCGGCCACGAAGGCCACCATGAGCTTCTCGCCGGACAGGCGGTAGCGCATGGCCTCGAACCACTCGGACATGCCCTCGTCCAGCAGATCGTGCTCGCGCACGAACTTCGCCAGCGAGGCCAGGCGGGTGTCTGTGGCGACGCGCCAGTGGCCCAGGGCGTCGAGATGGCTGGCAAAAGTCGGCTTCATCGTAGGGGCATCCTAGCGCATCCGTTTCAAACGCAGGCAAGCAAAAACCAGGGCACCCTGCGCCGAAAAGGCCACAAAAGTCGCATTTTCACCGCAACCTGGCACGCTAAAGGCGCACAAAGTCGCACACAAACAGTTGCATAAATAGAAAACTCACGGCCTCTGGCAACGCACGCAGAAATAGGTGGAACGCTGCCCCTGCACCAGGCGGCGCACCGGGGTCGAGCATGTCAAACAGGGCTGACCCGCACGGTCATACACCCGGGTGGCCAGTTGGAAATGGCCCGCATTGCCGTGCGTGTCCTTGAAATCCTTGAGCGATGAGCCACCG
>CALAKR010000015.1 GCA_937923225.1 uncultured Aquabacterium sp.
TCCCAACTTCTTCATCCTGATGGGCCCCAACACCGGGCTGGGCCACAATTCGATGGTGTTCATGATCGAATCGCAGGTGCGGTACGTGACCGAAGCCCTCAAGACGATGAAGGAACGCCAGATCAAGGCCCTGGACGTCAAGCCCCAGGCCCAGCAACGCTTCATCGACAAGATCCAGGAAGACCTGAAAGCCACCGTGTGGAACTCCGGCTGCAAGAGCTGGTACCTCAACGACAAGGGCCGCAACGTCTCGCTGTGGCCCAGCTTCACCTTCGCGTACCGCCTGCGCACCCGGTCATTCGACCTGGCCCAATACAACTCGGAGCAGCAAGCATGAGCGTCCAGTCCATCATCACCAACCTCGTGCTGCGCTGGCAGTTCAAGAACGGCAGCAAGGGCCCGCTGAACGTGGGCGCCGCGCGCCACAAGGTGGACAAGCTGGCTGATCGCTACCCGCCGCCTCCCAAAGAGATCAAGCACACGCCCGTGCCGGCCAACGCGGCCAAGGGCCTGTGCCCGGCCGAATGGCTGAGCGTGGCACAGCCCAAGCGCACCGTGCTGTACTTCCATGGCGGCGGCTACTTCTTCTGCAGCCTCAAGACACACCGCCCCACCTGCGCCTACCTGGCCCGCACGGCCCAGGCCCGCGTGCTGTCGGTGGATTACCGCATGGCCCCTGAGAACCCCTTCCCGGCCGCCGTGGACGATGCCGTGGCCTGGTGGAAGGAGCTGCTGGCCCAGGGCACCGACCCGGCTGAAGTGGTGTTCGCCGGTGATTCGGCCGGTGGCGGCCTCGCCCTGGCCTGCCTGCTTGCCGCGCGCCAGCAAGGCCTGCCCTTGCCGGCCGGTACGCTGCTGTTCTCGCCCTGGACGGACCTGTCGTGCAGCGGCGAGACCATGAAGACAAAGGCCAAGGACGACGTGATGTTCAACCCGCACCTGCTGCCCGAGGCGGCTGCGCTGTACCTCAAGGGCCACTCGGACAAGGACCCGCTGGTCTCGCCCGTGTTCGGTGACCTGACCGGCCTGCCTGAGCTCTTCATCTTCGCCAGCGAGCACGAGATCCTGCTGTCTGATTCGCTGCGCCTGCACGACAAGGCCCGCCAGCAGGGCGTCAAGAGCACGCTGACCCTGCGCCAGCGCCTGCCGCACGTGTGGCCCACGATGCTGATGCTGCCCGAGGCCCGCCAGGACCTGAAGCTGTCCGGCGATTTCGTCACCCGCGTCACCGGCGCCGCGCCACAGGCCCGCGCGGCCTGAAGCCCCGCCCTGCAGCCCACATGCCCACCGGCTCACGCACAGACACTGAATCACCATGAAGAACTTCAAGAACCAAGTCGCCGCCATCACCGGCGCTGCCTCCGGCATGGGCCGCACGTTGGCCGTTGAACTGGCCAAGCGCGGCTGCCACCTGGCGCTCAGCGATGTCAACGAACTGGAGCTGGCCAAAACGGCCGAGCTGGCCGGCCGCCACGGCGTGCGCGTGACCATCACGCGCCTGGACGTGGCCGACCGCGCCGCTGTCTTCGCCTGGGCCGACCAGGTGGCCAAGGACCATGGCAAGGTCAACCTGATCTTCAACAACGCGGGCGTGGCCCTGAGCGCCAATGCCGGCACCGTGTCCATCGCCGATTTTGAGTGGATCATGGGCATCAACTTCTGGGGCGTGGTCTACGGCACCCAGGCTTTCCTGCCACACCTCAAGGCCTCGGGCGACGGCCACATCATCAACACCTCCAGCCTGTTCGGCCTGATGTCCGTGCCCACGCAGGGCACCTACAACGCCAGCAAGTTCGCGGTGCGCGGCTACACCGAGGCCCTGCGCATGGAGCTTGAGCTCGAAGGCGCGCCCGTCAGCGCCACCTGCGTGCACCCGGGCGGCATTGCCACCAACATCGCGCTGGCCGGCAAGATCGACCCGGCGCTGGAAAAAGCCACCGGCGTCAGCGCCGACACCCAGCGCCGCCGCGCGAACAAGCTGATCAACGTGACCACGGCCGAATCGGCCGCGCTGCAGATCCTGGCCGCCGTCGAGAAGAACGCCCGCCGCGTGCTGGTCGGCCCCGATGCCCGCATGCTCGACAAGATGGTGCGCCTGCTGGGCTCGTGGTACCAGCCGCTGGTGATGCGCCAGCTCAAGCGCATGAACGCCAAGTCGCGCCAGCGCGACAACACCACCGCCCGCGCCTGAGCAGGTAGGAGAGAATCCGGCGGATCTTCTCTCCTGCTGTCTTCGGATTCATCAAACGCATGAAGTGGTTCAAGCGCCTGTGGTGGAGCGCCGTGCTGATGCTGATCGGCGTGGCCCTGGCCGTGTGGGCCACCTGGGAGCCCGACCGGCAACTGGGTGAACTGGTCGCGCGCTGGGCGCCGCCGCCCTCGATGTTCGTCGAGCTCGACGGCATGCAGGTGCACGTGCGCGACACTGGACCGCGAGACGACCCCCAGCCCATCGTGCTGCTGCACGGCATGGCCTCCAGCCTGCACACCTGGGAAGGCTGGCGCCTGGCGCTGGAGAAGAACCACCGCGTCATCTCGGTAGACCTGCCCGGTTTTGGCCTGACCGGTCCCAGCCCCCAGGGCGATTACCGCATCGAGGGCTACACGCGCTTCGTGCTGCGCCTGCTGGACACCCTGGGCGTTCGGCGCGTGGTGCTGGCCGGCAATGCCCTGGGCGGCGAGATCGCCTGGCAAACCGCACTGCTGGCGCCTGACCGCGTGCGCAAGTTGATCTTGGTGGACTCCGACGGCTACCAGCTCTCGCCCCTGTCCCAACCGATTGCGTTCCAGATTGCCGGGGCGCGCAGCCTGCGCTGGGTCTCCGAGCGCATCCTGCCGCGCAGCGTGATCGAATCCAGCGTGCGCAATGTCTTCGGCCACCCCGACAAGGTCACGCAGGACCGGGTGGACCGCTACTTCGAACTGGCACTGCGCGTGGGCAACCGGCGCGCGCTGTTCCAGCGCATGGACCAGGCGGATTCCGGCGCCAAGGAGCAGCAGATCCGCCTGATCAAGCAGCCCGTGCTGGTGCTGTGGGGCGCCAAGGATGGCATGGCGCCCGTGACCTTCGCGGACCGCTTCTGTGGCGACATCAATGTGTGCCAGAAGGTGATTTTCCCTGATCTGGGCCACATCCCCCAGGAGGAATCCCCCGCCCAGACCCTGGCGCCCGTGCTGCACTTCCTGTCCGCGCCATGACCCGACAGGATCACGCCCCACATCACCTGAGGGGCGACGAGGTGCAGCTGTGGCGCTTCTTCTATGAAGACGCCTGGGCGCAGGATGCCCTGATCGCAGCCGACTACCACACCCTCATCACATCCGACGAGCGCCAGCGCATGCTGGCCTTTCGCTTCGAGAAGGATCAGCGCCAATATCTGGCTGCGCGGGCGCTGGTGCGCACCGTGCTCTCATTGCAAGCCGGCATTCCACCTGCAGAGTGGCACTTTGGCGCTACCGCCCGAGGCAAGCCCTTCATCGAAGGCCCCGCGACGCCCACGCCACTGCACTTCAACCTGGCGCACACCCACGGCCTGGTGATGTGCGCGGTCAGCACCGCCCACGCACGCCTGGGCGTGGATGTGGAATCGATCGACCGCCGCACGGCCGCGCTGGACATCGCCGACAGCCACTTCAGCCCCACCGAATGCACCTGGCTGCGGAGCGTGCCCGCCGAGCAGTTGCCCCAGGCCTTCATGCAGCTGTGGACACTCAAGGAAGCCTGGATCAAGGCCACGGGCGAAGGCCTGAGCGCCCAGCTGAACCAGTGCACCTTCGCACTCCCCGCACACCCCGTTGCCGGGCCCACCTCAGTGGCCGCCACCTTCCATGGCGACAGCACCCAGCAAGGCGCGCACTGGCGCTTCATGCAGGCCGTGCTGCAGGATCGTTTTGCCGTGGCGGTGGGCGCCGACACCCAGGGCCAGGCCCTGAAGTGCCGCGTGTTCGACACCGTGCCACTGCGCCACCACGCCGAGCGGCCCGAGCTGGCCTTCATGGCAGCCTGAGCCACCGCTACTGCCCGCCCAGCGCTCAAGTGCTGAGCCAGCGATCAGGCCTTGCGCACTTCGCGCAGCCAGCCTGCCTGCCGCACCACCGAGGCCACCACCTTGTCCAGCACGGCATCGAGTTCCGGCTTGGTCAATGCGCCCTCGGCATCGAAGGCCTTGTCGGCGCCCGGCAGGCCCAGTTGCTCGGGCACCACCACCATCGCAAAGTTGGTGCTCAGGTAGGTGCGCACGATGGGCAGCGCGCGCATGCCACCCAGCGCCCCGGGCGAGGCCGCCAGCAGGCCCACCGGCTTGCCCGCCGTGGTGCCCGTGCCGCCGGCCAGGCCCTCAGCCGCGGGCACCGTGGACAGCCAATCAAACGCGTTGATGAACAACGGCGTGGGCAGCGCGTTGTACTCGGGGCTGGCCAGCAGCAGGCCGTCGTGCTCGGCGAACAGCTTGCGCAGCTCGAACGCGCCCGTCGGGTGGCCGTGGGCGGCCACGTGGTCCGCATCGAACACCGGCAGCGCCAGGTCTCGCAGGTTCACGTGGGTGACCTGCGCGCCCAGCGCCTGGGCCTTGCGCGCGGCCAGCGACAGCAGTTGGGCGTTGTGGGAGCCATCACGGGCACTGCCGGCGATCGCCAGCAGCTTGACGGGAGCTTGGGAAGACATCTCTGAGGTACCTCGTTGGTCAAAAGGTGGACCCTGCCGGATCCGGTTGGGATGAATTGTCCCGCGAGCGCGGCGTAAAACGCCGCCAGGCCCGATTCGCGGTTACCCTTGCGGCATGTTCAGTTATCGACACGGCTTTCACGCCGGCAACCACGCCGACGTGCTCAAACACACGGTGCTGGTGCAACTCCTGGAGCACCTCACGCAGAAGGACACGCCCTTCTGGGTGGTCGACACCCACGCGGGCGGAGGCCTGTACGACCTGGCCGCCGGCTACGCTGCCAAGAGCGGCGAGGCCAAGGGCGGCATCCACAAGGTGTGGGCCTCCCGCACGGACCCGGCCCTGCCAGGCGCCCTTCAGGACCTGATCGAGCAGATCGAGGTCTGCAACGAAGGCGACGCGCTGCGCTGGTACCCCGGCTCGCCGCAACTGGCGGCGCAGATGCTGCGCCCCCGCGACCACCTGCGCATGTACGAGCTGCATCCCACCGAGAGCCGCGCCCTCAAGGCGCACTTCGCGGACGTGAAGCGCGGCGTCAGCATTGAGGTGGCCGATGGCTTCGCCGGCCTCAAGGGCATCCTGCCACCACCGCCCAAGCGCGGCCTGGTGCACATCGATCCGCCCTATGAGATGAAGGACGACTACCGGCGCGTCATCAGCACCCTGAAGGAGGCGCTGGCGCGCTTCCCGACCGGCGTGTACGCGGTGTGGTACCCCATCGTGGCGCGGCGTGAATCCGATCTGCTGCCCGACCAGCTCAAGCGCCTGGCCCCGGGCAAGTGGCTGCACGCCAGCCTGCGCGTCAAGGCCAACAGCCGTGACGGCCTGGGCCTCAACGGCAGCGGCATGTTCATCGTGAACCCGCCGTGGACGCTGTACGAGACACTGGCCGAGGCCCTGCCCTGGATGGTCGAGAACATCGGCATCGATGACCATTCCGGGTACGTGCTGGAATCGGACGTCAAGTAAGTGGCGTCTTCAGATCTCGCGGGCTGACAGGTCGGCCTCGCGGGCATCTCCCAAGTCGAACACCAGCACCTCGGCCCCCTGCCCTTCGAACAGGGTCAGCAGCCCTTCATCCTCCAGCATCAGCGCATCGCCCTGGTCCAGCACCTCGCCATTGGCGGTGATGCGGCCCCGGGCGATCTGCACATAGGCCTTGCGACCCGGCGCCAGCGCCAGCTTCGCAGTCTCGTCGCCATCGAACAGGCCCGCGTACAGGCATGCATCGGCGTGCAGGCTCACGGAGCCCTCCGCCCCATCGGGCGAGGCCACCAGGCGCAGGCGCCCGCGCTTGTCCTCCGCACTGAAATGCTGCTGCGCGTAGCCGGGCTTCACACCCAAGGCATTGGGCAGGATCCAGATCTGCAGCAGGTGCAGCTCGTCGTACAGGCTGGGGTTGATCTCGCTGTGCTGGATGCCGGTGCCCGCGCTCATGCGCTGCACATCGCCCGGGCGGATGGTAGTGCCGTGGCCCAGGCTGTCCTTGTGCGTGAGCTGGCCTTCGAGCACGTAGGTGAGGATCTCCATGTCGCGGTGGCCGTGCATGCCGAAGCCCCGACCGGGCGCGAAGCGGTCTTCATTGATCACGCGCAGGGGACCGAAGCCCATGTGCTTGGGATCCCGGTACTCGGCAAACGAAAAGCTGTGCTGGGCGAACAGCCAGCCGTGGTCGGCCTGGCCCCGGTCCTCGCTGCGTCGCAGGGTTTTCATGCGCGGCTCCTCATCGTGTGCGTCCAATCTCGATGGATTCACTGTAGGAGCCACAGCACGGCCCACCATCGCACACCGCTGATGGCATCATTCGATTAATTTGAATCCCGCATGAACTCTTCGCAAGGATGCCGGCCCCCATGAGCCACCGCCGCCACGTGCTGAC
>CALAKR010000016.1 GCA_937923225.1 uncultured Aquabacterium sp.
GTCCGAGGTCATCAACGTGATGGGCCGCGTGTGAGTTTGCCGAACGCGGGGTCGGGGCGGCCCTTGAGGATCACATCCCACCAGCCGCGCAGCGAGCCCAGGCCATAGCCCAGATGGTAGGCCGCGATCACCCGTGGCAGGTAGGGCCACAGCTCGCGCCCCTGCTGGGTGGCGATCAGGCCGCTCATCACCAGCACGGCCGCGACATAGAGCAGGTTCAGGCCCACGAACAACCCGCTGGACAGGCCCGCGAAAATCCAGGCCAGCCAAGGCCCATGGCACACGCGGGCGCCGGCCACCGCCATCACGGGCGAGGTGGCGGGCGTCCATGGTGAGGTGGCCCACAGCATCGACGCGAACACCAGGAAGGCCAGCGCCAGCCACAAGCCCACAAACAAGCCAGGTACAAGGTGGCGCAGCGAGGCGGCCTGGCCATGCTTGCGCATCACGAAGGGCTTCCAGTAACCGTACTGGCGGTACTGGCGGAACACGTCGGACACCTGCGCGCGCGGGTGGTAGGTGGAGCGGATGGTGGACGACTGCCACACGCGCCCGCCGCCTTTATGGATGCGCAGGTTGTGCTCGTCGTCCTGGTTGCGCACCAGGGCTTCGTCGAAGCCGCCGAAGCGCTCGAAGGTTTCGCGCGGCCAGGCGCCCAGGTAGACCGTGTCGACCGGGCCTTCATAGCCCAGGTCGCGCGAGCGGGCGCCACCTGCCACCCAGCGTGACTGGAAGGCTGCCGCGATGGCGCGTTGCACGCGGCCTTCGGGGCCAGCCGCGCCTTCGGCCCGCCAGGGGCCGCCCACGTTGTCGGCGCCGGTGGCATGCCAGGTGTCCAGGCAGCGCGCGATGTAGTCGCCCGCGTAGACGGTGTGCACGTCCAGCCGCACGATGAAGCGGCCCTGCGCACGGTCGATGCAGCGGTTCAGCCCGCACGACACGATGCGACCGGGGTTGTCGATCATCACGAAGCGCGGATCACGCTGGCAGAAAGCGGCCAGGCGCTCACGCGTGCCGTCATCGCTCTGGCCGTCGGCGATCAGCACCTCCAGCGTCCAGCCCTCGGGCACTTGCTGGGCAGCCACGCTGGCGCAGAAGGCTTCGATGTGGTCGCGCTCGTTGCGGCAAGGCACGATCACCGAGACGGTGCCGCCCTCCAGCCTGCTGGGCGCCACGGTGGAAGGACCGCTCAAGAGGCATCTCCCTGCGGGGGCAGCGCGCCGCCCTGCGCCCGAGCCTTGCGCCCCTTCCCGTTGGGCTTGAGGATCTGCAGGTACAACTGCCACATGCGGTCCATCTGGCCCCGGCGCGAGGCTTCGCGTTCGATGCGGCGGCGGTTGTGCACACCCTTGAGCGTGGCAGCGGTCGGGTCGTCGTGCGCGTCCAGCAAGGCCTGCGTGAGCGCGTCGATGTCGCGCACCGGGGTCAGCCAGCCGCCACGGCTGTCCACCCACTGGCGGTTGGCCGGCAGGTCGGACGCGATGATGGGCAGACCGCAGGCCATCGACTCGAGCACCGACACCGAGGTGGCGTCGCTGGTGGGCACGGACACCGAGGCGCGGCAGCGCTGGATGGCCTCGATCATCTCGACATCGCCCAGGCGACCATGGAAGCGCACCTGCTGCAGCAGGCGCAAGGCAGCCACACGTTCTTCCAGCGCGCCCTGCAGCGGGCCACCACCCAGCAGGTGCAGGCGCGCCTGCGAATGCGGGCGCAGGCTCACGAAGCGCGCGAAGGCCTCGATGATCAGGTCGATGTTGTAGTTGGGCTCCCACACGCGCAGGCTCACCACCTCGAAATCCGGCGCGGGCGGCGCGGGCAGGAACTTGCCCGTGTCGGCGCCCCACAGGATCTGGTGCACCGGCGCACTGGGGTGGTAGGAGGCGATCTCGTCGACCATCTCGATCGAATCGGCCGTGATCAGGTCGGCCCGGCGCAGCGACCAGCGCACGATCATGCGCATCAGCCGGCTTTCACGCGGGGTGACCAGGATGTCCGAGCCCCAGGCCGTCAGCACCTTGGGCACGCGCAGGCCGCACGCCGCAGCCCACAGCCCGTACGAGGTCACGTAGTGCCCATGCACCAGGTGCGGCTTGAAATCGGCCGCCACTCGGCGGGCCACGCGGCGCACCTCGGGCAGGGCCTTGAACCAGCTGGCCTTGTCCTGCCCCGGGGCGATGGCGATGACCTCGCGCGCGCCCGGCACCTCGGCCGGCGAACGCGTGATCACGATGGCCTCGGCCCCACGCTCGACCATGGACGCCACCCAGCGCCGCGTGTGCACGCTGGCCGCATCGGCGAAGAACAGGATGCGCAAGGGCTCGCTCACGAAGCGCGACCTCCATGCGCCAGCGCACGGCGCAGGTTGTCCTGACCGGCCCAGGCGGCGTAGACCTCGTGCAGCTCGGGATGCTGGGCCAGCAAGGAGGCGTCCATGTCCCGCGTGTCGCCCATCACCACGGCGGGCTGGCCGGGTTGGCGCGTGCCCACCAGGGCGAAATCAGGCACCTCGCCAGAGACGAAGCTGTAGCCTTGCACGATCACGCCCTTGCCGATGCGCGCACCGGGCGCGATCACGCAGTGCGGCCCGATGAAGCTGTAGGCGCCGATGTGGGTGGACCGGCGCACATAGCCCACCGGATCGTGGTGCCCCAGGTACTGCCGCCCCATGATGCGCACCGAGCGGTGGCTGGAATGGCTGAGGATGGACACGTAGTTGGTGACCTGGCAGCCCTCGTCGATCACCAGGCCGTTGGAGCCGTCGATGCGGTTGAAGTGGCCGATGAAGACGTGATCACCCAGCACCAGGCCGGCGTGGCCGTCGATCGAGGTGTGCGTGCTGAGGCGCGTGGCCGGGCAGTACACCCCGTTGGCATTGCGCCAGCCATAGACGATGCGCGGCCCCGTGAACACCGACAGCAGTCGGGCCAGCGGGCGGATCAGGCTTTGGCGCAGAACGGTCATGGGCACGGCAGGGGCGCGGGGTGCGACATCACACCACGGAACGGAAACAGGGCAAGGCGGGTTGGGTGGGCAAGCCCGCGATTGTCTCCGCTTTGGCCCACCCCGGGCCGCCAGCCAGGCCCCGGCCCCCGCATTTCGGGGCACCCGGCGGGCTCAAACGTGCGCACCGCGTGTCCACAGGGCCCGCAACGGCAATCCCGCATGACGCAAGAACACCGCGTAGGCCACCACGATGGCCAGGATGTAGCCCGCGCTGCTGCCGATGGCCGCGCCCACGGCGCCCATGGTGGGCACCAGCGCCAGCGCCACCGACACGCTGATCAAGAGCGACAGGCTGGCCACCATGCCCGACAGCTGCGGCTTGCCCAGGTGGTTGGTGTAGAAGGCCGACAGGCTGGAAGCCGCCGCATAGGCCGCCACGCCCGGCAGCAGCCAGGCCAGCGGCTCCACCGAGGCCACATAAGCCTCGCCCATCACCCGGGGCACGGCCCACCAGGCCCCGGCCAGCAGCAGGGGCGCCGCCACCAGGGTGGACAGCACGTTGATGCGCACCGCCTGCACCGTCATCGCCGCCGACACGGCCCGGTCCGGATGCCCGATGCGCGAGTAGGCCGACACCGTGACGGAGGACGACAGCAGCCACAGCAGTTCCGCCACCGTCACCGCCACCGAATAGGTGCCTACCACCGCCAGGCCGTGGTAGTGCTCCACCAGGAACAGCGAAGCGCGGTAATTGAGCAGGCTGATCACATTGGTGATGCCGATGGTGGCCACGAAGCCCCACTCCATCCACCACCGGGGGCGCTGCCCCTGAAACACCAGGCTGGCCGGCGCCCGCTCCTCGTCATGCCGGGCGCTGTCGTGCAGGGCGTAGATGGCGGTCAGCACCGCCACCAGCGATTTGCCGCTGACCCAGGCCGTGAGCACCAGCACCGCGGTCGGTGTCTTCCAGGCCACATCCTGCATCAGCCACCACACCACGGCCAGGCCCGACAGCACCGAGGCCGGCGCCGCCACCTGCGCCAGGTTCAGCGGCCACATCCGGCCCTGCCCCATCCACAGGCCCGTGGCCGTGGGTACCAGCAGCAGGAAAGGCGCGGCCAATGCCAGCAGCCACAGCTGCGCGTAAGGCAGGGTGTCGGCCCACCAGGACACGGCCAGCAGCACCAACGCTGCCACCAGGCCCAGCCCCACGGCCGCCCGCAGCACACTGCGCAGCAGGGGCAAGGTGGCGCCTGGCTCACCCGCCTGCTGGCGCGACACCTGCCGGGCCAGCCACAGGCCCAGTCCGGAAAACAGGGTCAGCAGGCCGGCTTCCACGGCCACGAACAGCGCAAAAGCCCCCTGCACCCGGGGGCCTTGGCGGGCCACCAGCACGGTGATGGCCAGCCCCAGCGCCACGATCACCAGCTTGGCCAGCAGGTTGCCCAGTGCGGCGCGGGGCACTGATGCCCAGAGGCGTCGCCAGGGCGATGTTTCTTCTTGGACAGACATGGCCGACATTGTGGCGCACGGTTTCATACAATGGAGGGTTACCGCATTTGCCTTGCCGCCCCTCGCGCGGCTCACCGCGCCCACGCCATGACCAAGCCCAACACCCCGACGCCCGACCAGACCGACGCGACTGAAGCCGCCCCGGTCGACACCAACAAGCTGGTGGCCGAGCGCCGCGAGAAACTGGCCGCCATCCGCGCCCAGGGCGTGGCCTTCCCCAACGATTTCAAGCCCGCCGACCGCGCTGACAAGCTGCATGCCGCGCACGACAGCACCGAAGGTCCTGACCTGGAAGCCCAGAACGTGGTCGCCAGCGTCGGTGGCCGCCTGATGCTCAAGCGCGTGATGGGCAAGGCCTGCTTCGGCACGCTGCAGGATGCCACCGGCCGCATCCAGGTCTACGTCACGCTGGACAACGTTGGCGCCGACAGCCTGGCCGCCTTCAAGCACTGGGACCTGGGCGACATCCTGGGTTGCGAGGGCACGCTGTTCAAGACCAAGACGGGCGAGCTGTCCATCAAGGCCACCAGCATCCGCCTGCTGACCAAGGCCCTGCGCCCGCTGCCGGACAAGTTCCACGGCATGACCGACCAAGAGCAGAAGTACCGCCAGCGCTACGTCGACCTGATCGTCGACGAAGAATCGCGCGCCCGCTTCGTGGCCCGCAGCAAGGCCATCGCCTCGATCCGAGCCTTCATGGTCGACAACCAGTTCCTGGAAGTCGAAACGCCCATGATGCACCCCATCCCCGGCGGCGCCAACGCCAAGCCCTTCACCACCCACCACAACGCGCTCGACCAGGAGATGTTCCTGCGCATCGCGCCTGAGCTGTATCTGAAGCGCCTGGTGGTCGGCGGCTTCGAGCGCGTGTTCGAGATCAACCGCAACTTCCGCAACGAAGGCGTGTCCGTGCGACACAACCCCGAGTTCACGATGATGGAGTTCTACGCGGCCTGGTGGAACCACCGCGACCTGATGGACTTCACCGAAGAGGTGCTGCGCCACGCCGCGCGCGCCGCCGTCGGTTCAGCCAAGCTCACCTACGGTGGCAAGGACGTCGATCTGGAATCGCCCTTCGCCCGCCTCACGGTGCGCGACTCGCTGATCCAGGTGGCCGGCCTGTCGCCCGAAGATGCCGACAACGCCGAGGTGCTGCGCGCCCGCCTGAAGGCCGCTGGCGAAGAAGCCCCTGCCCGCTGGAGCCTGGCCGAGCTGCAGTTCGGCCTGTTCGAGGCCGAGGTCGAGGAAAAGCTCTGGCAGCCTACCTTCATCATCGACTACCCGGTCGAGGTGTCGCCGCTGGCCCGTGCGTCGGATGACAACCCCAGCATCACCGAGCGCTTCGAGCTGTTCATCACCGGCCGCGAGTACGGCAACGGCTTCTCCGAGCTGAACGACCCCGAAGAGCAGGCCGCGCGCTTCCAGTCGCAGGCCAGCGCCAAGGACGCGGGCGACGAAGAAGCCATGTACTTCGACGCCGACTACATCCGCGCGCTCGAATACGGCCTGCCCCCCACAGGCGGCTGCGGCATCGGCATCGACCGCCTGGTCATGCTGCTGACCGACGCGGCCAACATCCGCGACGTGATCCTCTTCCCGGCGCTGCGCCGCGAGGTCTGATCCCCAGCGGCCCACGGAGCGCCCGGGCGTGCAGACCACTCGTTGGACACCCGGCGCGCTCGCCCGGCGCCTGCCCTCGCACCTGGTCAACGGGCTGAGCGTCGGCGCGGGGCTGGCCAGCATCACCACCGCCATCGCCCTGGGCGCCGGCATGCCCGAGGCGCTCACCGCCTCGTCCGGCGCGGCGGTGGTCAGCATCGTCGACACCGTCACCCCGCTGCGGGCCAAGGCACGCCCCATGTGGATGGCCGCCATCGCCACGGTGATCGTGGCGCTGCTGGTGGCCCTGTGCCAGGGACACCCGCTGATGATGGGCCTGGCCGTGCTGGCCATCACCTTCAGCGCCATCCTCTGGACGGCCTGGGGCAAGCGGGGCGGGCCGCTCACCTTCACGATGATCCTGGGGCTGGTGTTCCAGATGGCCGCCTTCCAGCTGGGGCACTTCCAGGGCGCCGGCCTGTGGGAGCACCTGGGCTGGGTGGCTCTGGGCGGCGTGGCGATGGTGGGCTGGTCCCTGCTGACGGCGCGCGTGCTGGCCGCGCGCTACCAGACACTGGCCGTGGCCGACAGCCTGCACGCCCTGGCCCGCCTGCTGGACACCCAGGCCGACTGGCTGGCCAGCATGCCGCAGCGCCACGCGCAGGGCACCGCCCACGAAGACGCCCTGCTGCCCCTGGTACGCCAGCAGGCCACCATCGCCGATGTGCTGCAGCAGGCCCGTGACCTGCTCTACGAGAACCCCGAGCACCCGCATGCGCGCCGTTGGATCCCCGGCTTCATCGGCATCGTGGATGTGCGCGACCTGGTGCTGGCCTGCCAGCTCGACCTGGACCACTGGCCCGCCGGCACCCCCGTGCCCGAGCCCCTGCTGCGATGGGGCGAGGAGATGAAGGCCCTCGCGGCCCACCTGCACCTCACCGCCGACGCCACCGCCCGCGGCCTGCCCTGGCCCGCGCTGCCAGCCCCAAGCGAGACGCGGGGCACGCGCGACACGCCACCGCCCACCGAGGCCCAGGACGCGCTGAACACCACCCTGCTCTCGCTGCTGCGCCGTCACGCCCAGATGCGCCGGGGCATCCAGCGCCTGCACGAGGCCCTGGCCCAGCCCGAGGCGCAAGGCCTGACGCTGGACCACGCCGTGCTGCAATCGATGCGCTCGCCGGTGGACTGGCCGCTGGCCAATCTGCGCGCGGTGATGACCTGGCGCGCCCCCGTGCTGCGCCATGCCGCCCGCACCACCGCCGCCATGGCCTGCGCCTACGGCCTGGCCCACGTGCTGCCCTGGACAGCCCACCCCCAATGGCTGCTGATGACCGTGGCCGTGGTGCTGCGCGGCAACCTGGAGCAGACCCTGGCGCGGCGCGATGCCCGGATCATCGGCACCCTGGCCGGCTGCCTGCTGGCCACGGGCCTGCTCGCCCTGCACCCACCGGGCGGCGTGCTGCTGCTGACCATGGCCGTGGCGCTCAGCTTCGCCCACGCCTACGCCCTGGTCGATTACCGCATCACCTCGATGGCCGGCGCCATCCTCGCGCTGCTGCAGGTGCACTCCGCCGCCCAGGGCCACCCCTTGCCACTGGCCGCCATGGAGCGCCTGGGCGACACCCTGGTCGGTGCCGGCCTGGCCTGGGGTTTCAGCT
>CALAKR010000017.1 GCA_937923225.1 uncultured Aquabacterium sp.
AAATCCAGCGAGGCGACCCACACCTGCGTGTCGGGGCGTTGCTGTGCCAGCTGCTGCGGGCTGAGCTTGACGGCGTCCTTCTCGGTCAGCACGACGTGGCGAACGTGCGCCGGCCAGGGCAGTGGGTCGAGCCGGTCGTGATCGGGCCGGGGGCAGGCGGTGAAGTCCAGCCCCAGGCGCTTGAGCGGCTTGAAGAAGCGCTGCGGCTGCGCGATGCCGGCGATGGCCCACAGCTGATCCGGCGGCGTCTGCTTGAGCACCTCAGGAACCCTTGGGCCCTGGGAGGGGGGCGGGCTGCCGTTCCACCAGTCTTCCCAGCGTTGCAGCGGGGCCAGGGCCTTGAGCGCCAGGTGGCCGCTCAGGCGTGTGCTGGGTTTGGCCGCGTTGTACAGCACGAGCGCGGGGCGGTCGCAACCCGGCCCTGGTGGCACGTCGATCGGTTCGCGCAGCAGGCCCGCAGGCAGCAGCCAGCCATTGCCCTGGCCGCGTTCATCGAACACCACGATCTCGATCTGGCGTGCCAGCGCCCAGTGCTGCAGGCCGTCGTCGCATACCAGCACATTGATCTCGGGGTGGGCCTTGAGCAGCACCTGGCCTGCGTCATGGCGCCGCGCGGCAATGCCCATCGGGGCCGCGGTATGCCGCCAGATCAGCCAGCATTCGTCACCCACCTGGCGGGCATCGAGGCCGTCTTCCGTACTGGCATCGAGCACGACGGGCTGCGCGCCGCCTTCACGGCCATAGCCGCGGGAAAGCACGCCGGGCTGCCAGCCCTGGGCCCGAAGGTGCCTCACCAGGGCCAGCACGGTCGGGGTCTTGCCGGCACCACCCACCACGCGGTTGCCCACCACGATGACGGGCACGGGCAGGCCGCGGCTGATCTTCCAGCCTCGCTGGTAGGCCAGGCGTCGCAGGTTCAGCAGGCCTTGCATCAGCGCATGAAGCGGCCACAGCAGGCGCGCGGCCCATCCCCGCCGCAGCCATTGTCGGGTGAGCCAGGCGGAGGCAGACATGGGTGAGGTTCAGACCTGGGGCGCGGGCCTCAGGGCTCGTTGGCCGCCGCGGCAGCATCTGCGCTGCCGGTTTGCTGGCCTTGCGTGGCGAAGGTCAGTTGGTGCAGGCCCACGCGCCGGGCCGCGTCCATCACGTTGATCACGCTCTGGTGCGTGGCGGCTGCGTCGGCGTTGATGACCACGATGGTGTCCTTGGCCGAGCCGGCCTGCCGGGAGAGGGCAGCGGCCAGCAGTTCGACGCTGCGGCCCTCTACCTGCTGCTGGTTGACCATGTAGCGGCCATCGGCGCTCACCAGGATGCTGAGCTCCTTGGGGCGCGCCTTGGTCGATTGAGCATCGGCCGTGGGCAGGTTGATCTTCAGTTCGGTCTGGCGCGAATAGGTCGTGGTGAGCATCAGGAAGATGAGCACGACCAGCAGCACGTCGATGAACGGGATCAGGTTGATCTCTGGCTCCTCGGTGCGGCGGTGGCGGAAGTTCATCGGCATCGCGGGGTCCTTGGGGGCGGGCGTCCGGGCGAGGTCAGTGCGGGCTCAGCGGCGCGGTGCGTTAAGCCTGATCAGGTGCGACACCAGACGGTCGGCGGCCAGTTCCATCTGCAGTGCGAAGCCATCCACACGGCCACGGAAATGCCGGTAGGCGATCAGCGAGGGGATGGCCACGATCAGGCCGAAGGCGGTGTTGTACAGCGCGATGGAGATGCCATGGGCCAGTTCCTGCGGGTTGCCGCCGCTGCCCGAGGGGCCGGCACCGCTGGCACCGAAGATCTCGATCATGCCGATGACGGTGCCCAGCAGCCCCAGCAAGGGCGCGGCGGCCGCGATGGTGCCCAGCGCGTTGAGGTTGCGCTCGAGTTGGTACAGGGCCTGGCGCCCGGCGGCTTCGAGCGCGCCGCGAAGGTGTTCCTCGCTGGGGCGCGGGTCGGTGGCGGCCTGCAGGCCATGGGCCAGCACGTTGCCCAGCGTGGAGTTTTCCGACAGCTTGGTGATGGTGTCCGTGGACGGCAGGTTGGTGCGCGTCACCGAGATCACCTCGTCGACCAGCCGGGGCGGCGCTACGCGGGCGGTGCGCAGGCTCAGCGCCCGCTCGATGATCAGGGCCAGGGCCACGACGGAGCACAACAGCAGTGGAATGATCGGCCAGCCAGCGGCCTGTAAGATCGACAGCAACGGTCTCTCCCGGGGTCGGGGCGGGGCGTGAAGCGCCATCCGCCAGAGCTTGGAAAAGGCGCATTATCGCGTTGAAATCTCACAAACTCCGGGGGGCGGCACCCCTGTTGCAAGCCCCGAGGTTTCCCGCGGTCGTTCAGGTGTGCACCGCACAAGTCATCCACCGTTCTTGTGGATAACTTTGTGGGAAACCGGGTGGATGGCGGCGCAGCCCCTGGGAAAATCGCGGCCTTTGTTAATTTGCTTAAAAATTAGGCGACGATTTATTCAATGAAATCAATCACTTATGACATTGTTAAGCGTCTGTGACAGTGAAAAAGGCCTGCGGCGCCCTGTCCAGGGGCTCTGTGGACACCACGGCCCAGCATTGGCGCGGCCTGCAGCCCGATCAACGCGGCGCATGACGACGCGGAGGCGCGCATGAGTGCCGGCACGGACGATTTGGGGTTGCTGCCCCATCATGCCCAGCCTTCTGGGGCATCCGCCGGGGTCAGGGTCTGGGGTGTGGGCGCGCTGGTGCAGGCCGTGGGCGACACCCTGGCGGCCCGCTATGGCGGTGTCGTGGTCAAGGGCGAGATCAGCGGTTTCACGCGCGCGGCCAGCGGCCACGGCTACTTCACGCTCAAGGACGAATGGGGGCAGGCCAGCCTGCGCTGCGCGATGTTCCGCCGTGCGCTGACTCAGGTCGACTTCAGCCCGCGCGAGGGGCAGCTTGTCGAGGCCCGAGGGCGCCTGTCGGTCTACGAGGCGCGGGGCGAACTGCAGATGGTGGTCGAGGGCCTGACGCAGGCCGGCGCCGGCGCGCTGTACGAGCAGTTCCTGCGCCTGAAGGCGCGCCTGGAAGCCGAAGGCCTGTTCGACGAGGCACGCAAGCGGCTCATTCCGTCGTTTCCGCGCCGCATCGCGGTGGTCACCTCCCTGGCGGCGGCGGCCCTGCGCGATGTGGTCACGGCCTTGCGCCGGCGTGTGCCGCACATCGAAGCCATCATCGTGCCCTGCGCGGTGCAGGGTGCGGAGGCGCCGGCCCAGATCGTCGATGCGCTGGCCAAGGTGGTCTGGCTGGACCGCGATGCCCGTGCCCGTGATGCGCTGGGGCAGGGCATTGACACGGTCATCCTGTGCCGTGGCGGTGGCTCGCTCGAAGACCTCTGGTCCTTCAACGACGAGCGGGTGGTGCGTGCCGTGGCGGCCTGCCCGGTGCCCGTGATCTGCGGCGTCGGCCATGAAACCGATGTGACGCTGGCCGATCTGGCCGCCGACCTGCGTGCGCCCACGCCCACCGCGGCGGCCGAGCTGGTGGCCAGCCCGCAGGCCCAGTCCCTATACGAACTGGGCGCCCTGGCCGGCCGCATGCAATGGCGCGTGCGGCAGCAGCTGGACCGCCAGGCCCAGTCGCTGGACAACCTGGCCCTGCGCCTGTCGCGGCCTGCGCAGATGGTGGGGCGCTACCAGCAGCAACTGGCACAACTGGAATCCCGGCTCAAGGGCAGCGTGCGCGAGTCCGTGGCATCGGCGCGACATCGCCTGGCCCCGGTGCCGGCCCAACTGACACGTGCCGTGGCGCACCGTGTGGCGTGGACACGTCAGCACCAGGAGCACCTGGGCCTGCGCCTGGCCGCGCTGGATCCCCAACGCGTGCTGGAGCGCGGCTATGCCTGGCTGGGCACGGTGGATGGTGAGCCCGTCACCACTGTGGACGATGTGCAGGCCGGTCAAAGCCTTCGGGTGCGCATGGCCGATGGCCGCCTCGATGTGGATGTGCGACAGGTACTGGCAGGCGGGGGCGACAAGTCGCCTTAAGCCCGGATCCTCGTGTGAGGAATTTGCTCATGCGCGCATCTTCCAAGCCCTCGTGCCTACAATCGATGCCGATCCGTTTTCATCCCCAACCATCGGAACAAGCACCATGGCACAAC
>CALAKR010000018.1 GCA_937923225.1 uncultured Aquabacterium sp.
GTCGGTCGAGAAGGGCAGCTGGCCCTTCGAAGGCGACTTGCCGGAGACTTCCTTGTACAGACGCAGCAGGCGCTCGTAGGACATGTCGGTTTCCGATTCCAGCACTTGCAGGCGGGCACCCAGGTTGATCAGGGTGACGGCGCGTTCGATTTGCTTGGCTTCGGTCAACAGGCTCTTGGTGCGCATGGTGGGTCTCCGGGTGTTTGTCGGTCTGAGATCGGTCAGGTGGGCGCTGTGATCGCTGCGGTCAGAGCGCTTCCTGGTGGCGGCCAGCCATCAGGATGTTGGCGTGCAGGCGGGTCACGCTGTCGCCAGTGCTCTTGCCGTGGTTGGTCAGCAGGGTCCACACCATGTCGTCATCGACACGCATGCGGCACAGCAGGGTGTTGCTGCTGGCCACCCGCATGATCTGTGCGGGGCTCAGCATGCCGACCATGTCGGCGGTCTCTTCCGAGATGCCCAGGCGGAACAGGGCCTGCTCACGGTCCGTGCGGATCAGGTTCTGAGCGAGCATCAGGTAAGACAGGTTGGCTTCTCGGATTTCCATCAGGATTTGATCGGCGTTCATGTCAGGCTCCTGCAAAGGTGGAGGAAAGGTGGCTTGGGCTTGCTTTTCCGTTTTTGCCGAACTTGCGTATCAGCATGAAACGAATTCTGGAGACCCACCCTCGATTTCTGAATAGGAGCGTCGCTGTAAGGCGCGTACAAACGCGGCTGTCATTCGTGTAGGAAAAAACCTGACATGGGCAACTTGGTGGCCTGCAAAAGCGGCTGAAAACCAGGCATAAAAAAGCCCGGCATCGCCGGGCCAGTCTTGGTTCGTGAAAAGCTGCCGGTGCGCAGGGCGCGTCAGTTCGTGACGTGCGTCACGCCTGCATGGGGCTGGGGCGACGGGCCCAGAGACGACAGGGCCCGTGAGCCACCCGGAAAGGAGTACCGCACGATGCGCCAGACCACGGTGGCGAGCTGGCGGGGCAGTGAGCCGGTGTTGTAAGGCACCCCGTACACGGCGCAGATCTCTCGCACACGGGGCGCCATGGCCGCGTAGCGGCGTGCCGGGATGTCCGGGAACAGGTGGTGTTCGATCTGGTGGCTCAGGTTGCCGGTCATCAGGTGGAACCAGCGGCCCCCGCGGATGTTGGCCGAGCCCAGGAACTGCCGCAGGTACCACTGGCCTTTGGATTCACGCGCGGCCTCGGCCGGATCGAAGGTGTGCACCTGGTCCGTGAAGTGCCCGCAGAAGATCACGACGAAGGTCCACACATTGCGGATCACATTGGCCACCACATGGCCGGCAAGAGAGGCCAGCAGGGCGGGTACGAAGCCCGTGCCCAGCAGCAGCCCGGCCAGTCCGCCCAGCAGCGGCCACAGCAGGTAATCCTTCTTGAACTGGCGCCACATCTTGGCGCGCACGTTGGGCCAGAGCTGCTTCATGCGGGCCCGGGTGGCCTCGCGGTTCACACGCAGCTGTTCGACCTCCATGTTGTGGATGGCGATGGCCCATTCGAAGGCCAGGGCCACGATCACCGCATACAGGCCTTGCGTCAGGTTGCGCGGCTCCCATGGCGTGTCGCCCGACAGGCGCAGCATCCCGTAGCCGAAATCGCGGTCCACCCCCAGCACATTGGTGTGGTGGTGGTGCATGTGGTTGTGGAAGTGGCGCCAGTCTTCCTTGCTGCAGGCGTTGTCCCACTCATGGGATTTGCCGTGGAAGCGTGGGTCGTTCAGCCAGTCGTACTGGCCGTGCATCACGTTGTGCCCGAACTCCATGTTCTCCAGGCACTTGGCCAGGCCCAGCAGGCCCGTGCCCGCCAGCCATGCCGGCCAGAAGGGGCCTGCCAGCGTCAGCAGGCCACGCCCGGCGGATTCGCACGCGCGGATCGCGTAGAGCAGGCGGCGGATGTAGCGGGCATCCAGTTCGCCCAGCTGGCGGCGGGTGTCGTCACGCAGCTGGTCGAGTTCGCGCGCGAAGGCGTCGAAGGCCTCGGGCGTCTGTGGCCCAGGCGCGCGGCGGGTCACGGCCTCAAGCCTTTTCGGGCAGCATCGACTCTATCTCGATGCTCACGGCCTTCTGCGGACCACCGGGCAGGCTGTAGCGGGCGATGCGCTTGAACACCGTGAACAGCTGCGGGATGAAGGCGCCGGTGTTGTAGGGCACGTGGTACTTGGCGCAGATGGCCTGGATGCGAGGGGCGATCTCGGCGTAGCGGTTGGCGGGCAGGTCGGGGAACAGGTGGTGCTCGACTTGGTGGCTCAGGTTGCCGCTCAGCAGGTGCATCAGCTTGCTGCCCTTGATGTTGCTCGAGCCCAGGATCTGGCGCAGGTACCACTGGCCCTTGGTCTCGCCTTCGATCGATTCCTTCTTGAAGGTGTAGATGTCTTCGGTGAAGTGGCCGCAGAAGATGATGGCCCAGGCCCACACGTTGCGGATCAGGTTGGCCACGGCCTGGCCGGCGAACATGGCCAGGCCGAACTGCAGGGCCTCGCCGAAGAACACGCCACCCACGGCGGCGGCAGCCAGCGGCCACAGGATGTAGTCACGCACGATCACACGGCGGATCTTGGCGCGTACCAGCAGCCACTGTGGGCGCACTTCGGACCACTTCTTGCGGCCGATGGCCACCTTGTCCATCTGCATGTCGTGGATGGCCACGAACCACTGGAAGTAGGTGGCCAGCAGCATCGTCAGGAACAGCTGGAAGGGGTGCAGCCAGCTCCAGCGCAGGTCGCTGGACAGGCGCAGCATGCCGTAGCCGAAGTCACGGTCCTTGCCGATCACGTTGGTGTAGTTGTGGTGCAGGTAGTTGTGAGAGTGCCGCCATTCTTCCTTGGGGCAGGTGTTGTCCCACTCGAAGGTGTCGCCGTGGAAGCGCGGGTCGTTCATCCAGTTGTACTGGCCGTGCATCACGTTGTGGCCCAGCTCCATGTTGTCCATGATCTTGGCGATGCCCAGGATGGCAGCGCCCAGCAGCCAGGTCGGCGGGAACCAGCCGAACATCAGGAGGCCGCGGCCCACGGTCTCCAGCAGGCGCACCGTGCGCAGGATGCGGCGGATGTAGCGCGCATCTCGCTCGCCCAGGCTCTGGCGAACCTCATGGTGGATGGCGTCCAGCTCCTGCTGGAAGGCGGCCATCTCCTGCATCGAGCGGGGGCCGATCAAGGTCGCGGTGGGTGTGGCGCTCATGGTGGTGCCCTTCTTAGTTCAGTGATTCGAGGCTCAGATCGCTCAGGGCGGCCGACACGCACAGGCGTACCGGCTGGCCTTCGCCATGAATCTGTTCGCCCGTGGTCAGGTCGCGCACGGCGCCGCTGTTGAGGCGGCAGGTGCACTCGTGGCAGATGCCCTGGCGGCAGCCGTGCTTGATGGCGTGCCCGGCCTGCTCGCCGGCGACCAGGATGGTTTCGCTGGCGGGTGCCTCGAAAGCCATGGGCAGATCGCCGCGCACGATGCGCACCTGGTGGCGCACGTTCGGATCGCCACTGGGGCGCGCGGCGGCGAAGGCCTCCAGGCGCAGGTGATCGGACGCGCCGGCATCCTTCCAGATCTGGCGGGCGGCGTCCATCAAGGGGGCCGGGCCGCAGCAGTAGGCGGGCAGGGCGGCCCATTGCGGTTGCAACTCGGACAGCAACTCGGTGCTCAAGGTGGCTGCCGTCTCAGAAGCGGTACTCACGCCCGGCGTATTCACGGTGCTTTCCAGCGGCACATAGCGCAGGGCCGGCCACTGGGCGGCCAGTGATTCCAGCGTGCGGGCGAAGATGCGGTCAGCACGGCTGCGCGCGAAATAGATCAGTGTGACGCGGGTGGCGGCCCGTTCACGGCGCAGGTGCTCCAGGATGGACATGCACGGCGTGATGCCGCTGCCGCCGGCCACCAGCAGTACTTCGGCGGGCGTCTGCTTGGGCAGGGTGAACTCGCCGCCGGCCTGTTCGATCTCGATGATGTCGCCGGGCTGGAGCTTGTCGTGCACGAAGTTGGACACCTTGCCGCCGGCCTGGCGCTGCACGGTGATGGCGAAGCGATCGCTGCGGCCGTCGATGCTGCGGGGCGAGTAGGCGCGGCGGTGGCGCACGCCGTTGATCTCCACGCCGATCATCACGAACTGCCCGGGCTTGAGGCCCTGGAAGGCGCCGCCAGCCTGCAGCACCACCGTCATCGCCGACGGCGTTTCGGACGTCTTGGAGACCACGCGGGCGTGCAGGCGTGTGACCGTCCACAGCGGATTGATCAGGCCCAGGGTGTCATCGAAGGCGTAGGTGCTCACCCCCATGTGCGTCAGCCACGAGGCGACGCGCAGGGTGGCCGACACGGCCGCAGGGGGCGAAGAGATTTCAGGCATTCAGGCGTTCTCCAGATGACGGCGGAACTCAGTGATCATCGAAGGGGCGCGCGAGACTCCCGGGACACTGGTCAAGAGGTGAACGCGCACCGACAACATCTAACGTTCACAGGGCGGAGGTTACGAGACAGTCGTCCTCCAGCCATCGGGGCTAGCCCTGCAAGTCCCAGGGCTTCCCCGCAAATGAGGGGGCGCGAACCGCACGTTTGGAGGGGGGCTGCAGGTTTGACACAATCACGCGATGGCCCGCCTGCCCCGACTGGAGTTCCCTTCGCTGCCCCACCTGGTGGTTCAGGCCGTGCTGCCTGGCCAGGCGTTGGCCGTGGATGCGCAGGACGGCCAGGCCCTGCATGCCGCCTTGCGCGAGGCCGCCCGTGCCCATGGCGTCACAGTGCATGCCTACGCCTTGCTGCCCGACCGCTTCCTGTTGCTGGCCACGCCCAGCCAGGCAGGGGCGCTCAGCCCCTTCATGCAGGCCGTGGGGCGTCGCTACGTGGCCGGCTTCAACCGCCGTCACGGCCGGCAAGGCGGGCTTTGGGCTGGCCGCTACCGTGCCACCGTGCTGGAGCCGGCCCGCTACTTGCTAGAAGCGATGGCCTTCATTGAACTGGCGCCTTGGCGCATGGGGCTGGTGGATTCGCCTGTCAGCAGCAGCCAGGCCGTGCCCAGCAGCTTGGCGCATCACCTGGGGCAACACACGGATCCGCTGGTGCAGGACCACGCCATCTTCTGGACGCTGGGCAACACGCCCTTCGACCGGGAGGCGGCCTGGAAGCGCAGGCTGGAAGAAGGGCAGGGGGCGCAGTTGGTGTCCAGCCTGGCCGAGGCGGCGCACACCGGCTGGGCCCTCGGGGATGCGGGCTTCCTGGCCAAGCTGCAAGGGCAGTCCGGGCGCCGGGTGGTGCCCAAGCCGCGCGGCCGGCCTCGCAAAGTGGTCGCGCAGGTTCAAGACGCCGGTTGATGAGGGGCGGCGGACAAAATCGCCGCCTCAAGTGATGTGTCCCTTATTTTTCGCGTGGTTTTTTCGTGAAGCGCATAAATTAGGGTCAGACCCCTTTTGATAAACCTTGAATCGAGGGCGAACCCGATGTATCCTCGGACTCCCCTTTGTTGTTTTCCCTCCACTACCACTGGAGCGCCCCCATGACTCAGGCGACTTCGGGAACCCCGTTCCCCCACGATGCTGCTTCCCTGGCAGCCACGCCCCAAGAAATCAAGGCTGCAGCCGAACTCGGCATGTACGCGAACGCCGAGCACGACGCCTGCGGCGTGGGCTTCGTGGCCCACATCAAAGGCCAGAAGGCGCACAGCATCGTGCAGCAGGGCCTGAAGATCCTGGAAAACATCGACCACCGCGGCGCGGTGGGTGCCGACCCGCTGATGGGTGACGGCGCGGGCCTCTTGATCCAGATCCCCGACGAGTTCTACCGTGCCGAGATGGCCAAGCAGGGCGTCGAGCTGCCCCCACCGGGTGAATACGGCGTCGGCATGATCTTCCTGCCCAAGGAAAGCGCTTCGCGCCAGGCCTGCGAGCAGGAGATGGAGCGCGCGATCAAGGCCGAAGGCCAGGTGCTGCTGGGCTGGCGTGACGTGCCGGTGGACCGCGACATGCCCATGTCGCCTACCGTGCGCGAAAAAGAGCCGGTCATCCGCCAGGTGTTCGTCGGCCGTGGCCCGGACATCCTCGTGCCCGACGCGCTCGAGCGCAAGCTGTACGTCATCCGCAAGACGGCGTCCAGCAAGATCTCCAGCCTGAACCTGACGCATGGCAGCGAGTACTACGTGCCCAGCATGTCGTGCCGCACCATCATCTACAAGGGCCTGCTGCTGGCCGACCAGGTCGGCAAGTACTACATCGACCTGAAGGATGAGCGCGTCGTCTCGGCCCTGGCCCTGGTGCACCAGCGCTTCTCGACCAACACCTTCCCCGAATGGCCGCTGGCCCACCCGTACCGCTATGTCGCGCACAACGGTGAGATCAACACCGTCAAGGGCAACTACAACTGGATGCGCGCCCGCGAAGGCGTGATGAGCTCGCCGGTGCTGGGCAACGATCTGCAAAAGCTCTACCCGATCAGCTTTGCGCACCAGTCCGACACGGCCACCTTCGACAACTGCCTGGAGTTGCTGACCA
>CALAKR010000019.1 GCA_937923225.1 uncultured Aquabacterium sp.
TCTTTGAAGGCGGCATGGGCCGCCTGGGATGAGCGGGGCGCGGCTCAGCTCTGGACGACGACGTTCTCCAGCCTCAGCACGGCTTCGCGCACCTCGCCCAGGCGCGTGTCCTGCGCCTGCGAGGCCTGGATGATGGTGTCCATGATGTCGCTGGCATTCACGGCAGCCGCGCGCATCTGCTTCATCATGTCGCCGGATTCATTCACACGCTCGAAGCCCAGCTGCACGCTGGCCGCAGACGCGCCGATGACGGATTTGACCTCCCTGGCCGCCTCGGCGCAGCGCTGGGCCAGGCTGCGCACTTCGCCGGCCACGACACCGAACCCGCGCCCCTGCTCGCCCGCACGCGCGGCTTCGACGGCGGCGTTGAGCGCCAGCAGATTGGTCTGGAAGGCAATGCCATCGATCAGGCCCACCATCTCGCCGATGCGCCGGGAGTTGCTGGAGATGCTGGACATGGCGTCGACCGCGCTGTCCAGGGCCACGTCGCCGCGCTGGGCAATGCGCGTCACGTCCCGCGCCTGGGCATGCGCGTCATGCGCCTGGGCCGCGCTGTCGCGCACCAATTGCTGCAGTTGCTCGAAAGCCGATTGCACCAGGCGCGTGGCCTCGTAGCGCTGCGTGATGTCGGTGGCGTACTTCACCACCTTGAAGGGCTGGCCGGACTGGTTGAGCACGGGGCTGTAGTTGGCCTCGATCCAGACATCGTTGCCCAGGCGCCCTATGCGCCGGAACTGGCCCCGGTAGTGCTTGCCCTGCGGCAGGTGCGCCCAGAAGGCCGCGTACTCGGCCGAGCTGCGCTCCTGCGGGGCCACGAACATGCTGTGGTGCCGGCCGACCAGCTCGTCTTCGGATGCATAGCCCATGGCCTGCAGAAAATTGCGGTTGCAGCGCAGGATGCTGCCGTCCAGACCGAACTCGATCACGGCCTGGGCCCTGCCTACCGCCGCCAGCTGGCTGCTGGCTTCGGCATCGCGCAGCACTTCGGCCGAGATATCCATGGCGTACTTGACGACCCGCAGCACCTGTCCACGGCTGTCGAGCACGGGGCTGTAGTTGGCCTGCAGCCAGACCTCCCGTCCCTGGCGGTCGATGCGCCGGCACCGGCCCACAAAGGCCTGCCCGCGCGCAAGCCGTGCCCAGAAGTCCCGATAGTCCCTGGCCTGCGCATCCGCCGGGTCCAGGAAGATGCGGTGGTGCTGCCCGCGCAGCTCGTCCAGCTCATAGCCCATGAGGTCCAGAAACTGCGCGTTGGCGAAGAGGATGTGGCCCTGGGGATCGAGCTCGAGGACGGCCTGGGTGCTGTACAAGGCCTTCAGTTGGGAGCTTGGGGAATCGGAACGCAGGCCGAGCCTGGACAGGATGGAGCGGATGCCGCGCATGGAAGCCCTTGTTATTCAGCGCTGAATGGGTGATTGGCGCCCGACAATGGGCTGGTCTGGCAACGATTGTATCTGTTTGCTATTTTCTGCACTCTTCGCATTGACGTGCACTTTCTGTCAGAAGATGCCTACAGAAATAAAAAAATTGGCCTTCAATTCACAATTGTTTGCATTTTCTCAAGGCATCCAATTCCCTTTTCCCACCCAAGTCTTTCAAGCAGCAAGAAACACATGTAACTAATTGATATAGAGTTCACAGCATTCCGTCGCCTGGCGGTGTCCTCTGTCTTGTGTGCTTGAAAAATGTCTTGTGGCGTTCGGGTGATCGATTTGACTTCCAGCCTGGGCGGCCGCGCCCTGGCCAAGCTGGGCGTGGCGTACGCCCCCGGCAAGCCGCGGGTTGCCGTGAGGCTGGCGGACTCGGAAAGCGCCCCTGTCATCGACTGGGGCGGACCTCCGGGGAGGGATGAGCCGCTGTGCGAGCCCTCGGCGCCGGGCGCCCTGGTACTGCTGATCGGCCCCGGCGCCGCTCATCAGGCCAGGGAATTGTTTCAGAGAGCATTGAATGAGGCCGTGCGTTGCGTACGCATTTTTATGATGCCAAGCGCCATCATGGAAGAAATAGCGCTCAAGCAAATGCGGATGCCGCACCATGAATCCATTCAGCTTTACCGATTACCCGACAGCAGTTCAGAAACACTTTGGTTTGTTCTGATCGAAGAGCTGCAAAAGCTCTCAGCCCGATTTTCATCCGGTGACAACACCGATTCCAGAAAAAGAGAAGTTTCAATGTCAAGCAATCTGTCCCAATCCATGCAATCCATTATTTCCATCGAAGGCGCCATGGCGGCGGCCCTTGTGGACCATCACAGCGGGATGTGCCTGGCCCAGGCGGGCAGCGGCGTGGATCTGGAGCTTGCTGCGGCAGGCAATACCCAGGTGGTGCGGGCCAAGCTCAAGACCATGGAGTCGCTGGGACTGCGCAAGGGCATTGAAGATATTCTGATCACCCTGGGCGACCAATACCATTTGATCCGCCTCATCCCCAACAGCCCCGGGCTGTTTCTCTACCTGGTGCTGGACAAGGCCCGTGGCAACCTCGCCTTGGCCCGCTACAAGCTGACGGATATCGAGCGGTCGCTGAAGGTGTGATCCTG
>CALAKR010000020.1 GCA_937923225.1 uncultured Aquabacterium sp.
ATGTCGATGGCCGTGTCCATCGTGTTCTCGGCCTTCCTGGCGCTGAGCCTGACGCCGGCGCTGTGCGCCACGCTGCTCAAGCCGGTCGATCCGGATCACCATGAGCGCAAGGGCTTCTTCGGCTGGTTCAACCGCCGCTTCGTCAGCGTCACGCACGGCTACGAGGGCCTGACGGCCAAGCTGCTCAAGCGCACCTGGCGCGTGCTGGTGATCTACCTGGCGCTGATCGGCGTGGTGGCCTGGCTGTACGCCCGCCTGCCCTCGGCCTTCCTGCCTGACGAAGACCAGGGCAACCTGATCGTCAGCGTGCAACTGCCGCCGGGCGCGACCACCAACCGCACGGAATCCGTGATCTCGCAGGTCGAGCAGTTCTTCCTGAAGCAGCCCGAGGTCAAGTCCATCGTGGGCGTGATCGGCTTCAGCTTCTCGGGCACGGGGCAGAACGCGGCGCTGGGCTTCGTGACGCTGAAGGACTGGAACGAGCGCTCCGGCAAGGAGCACTCAGCCTCCAGCCTGGCCGGCCGTGCCTTCGGGGCGCTGTCGGGCATCCGCGATGCCTTCATCTACCCGCTGAACCCGCCGGCCATCCGCGAACTGGGCAACGCCACCGGCTTCGCGCTGCGCCTGCAGGACCGCGCCGGCCTGGGCCATGACGCCCTGCTGGCCGCCCGCAACCAGCTGATGGGCATGGCGGCGCAGAGCAAGATCGTCACGGGCATGCGCCCTGACGGCCTGGAAGACGCGCCGCAGCTGCAGGTGGACATCGACCGCGACAAGGCGCAGGCCCTGGGCGTGGCGGTGAACGCCATATCGTCCACGCTGTCGACCAACCTGGGCTCGTCCTACGTGAACGACTTCCCCAATCAGGGGCGTCTGCAGCGGGTCGTGGTGCAGGCCGATGCCACCGCGCGCTCCACGCCGGAAGACATCCTGGCCCTGCAGGTGACCAACAGCGCAGGCCAGAGCGTGCCGCTGTCGGCTTTCGCCACCACCAAGTGGATCACCGGCCAGATGCAGGCTGTGCGCTACAACGGCTACCCCGCCATGCGGATCGCCGGTGACGCCGCGCCGGGCTTCAGTACCGGCCAGGCCATGGACGAGATGGAAAAGCTCGCCGCGCAACTGCCTCAAGGCATCGGCCTGGAATGGACGGGCCTGTCGCGTGAAGAGAAGCTGTCGGGCTCGCAGGCCGCCATGCTGATGGCCTTCTCGCTGCTGGCCGTGTTCCTGTGCCTGGCCGCGCTGTACGAGAGCTGGGCCATCCCGCTGGCGGTGCTGCTGGTGGTGCCCCTGGGCATCCTGGGCTCGCTGACCGGCGTGACCCTGCGCGGCATGAACGACGACATCTTCTTCAAGGTGGCGCTGATCACCATCATGGGCTTGTCGGCCAAGAACGCCATCCTGATCATCGAGTTCGCCAAGGAACTTCACGAACAGGGCAAGGGTCTGCTCGAGGCGACGCTGGAGGCCTGCCACCTGCGCTTCCGCCCGATCGTGATGACCTCGCTGGCCTTCATCCTGGGCGTGGTGCCGCTGTTCATCGCTTCGGGTGCCAGCTCGGGCGCGCAGCGCGCCATCGGCACCGGCGTGCTCAGTGGCATGATCGCGGCGACCGCGCTGGCGGTGTTCTTCGTTCCCGTGTTCTTCGTGGTGGTGCGCAAGCTGATCCCGCTCAAGCGCGCGTCGGCCGCTCCCGCCAACCCCGCCCCCGAGGTGACCCATGATCCGCATGCTTAAACCCGTCGCCCTGGCCGTCACGCTGGTGTCGCTGCTCAGCGCCTGTTCGCTGATCCCCACCTACCAGCGCCCCGAGGCTCCGGTGCCGCAGCAGTGGTCCACCGGCGAGGCCGGCACCACCGCGGCGCAGGCCGCGCCGACCCTGGTCAACTGGGAAACCTACTTCCCCGATGCGCGCCTGCAGTCGCTGATCCGTGCCTCGCTGGTCAACAACCGTGACCTGCGCGTGGCCGTGCTCAACATCGAGCAGACCCGAGCGCAGTACCAGATCCAGCGATCGGAGCTGTTCCCGCAGGGGGGCGTGACGCTCAGTGGCAACCGCGGCACGTCGTCGAGCCCGCCTTATGGCGTGGGCTCGTCGGTGAGTGCCGGTCTGTCCTTGTCGGCCTTCGAGATCGATCTGTTCGGCCGTGTGCGCGCCTTGACGGACGCCGCCGCTGCCACCTTGCTGGCCACCGAAGAGGCCCGCAAGACAACTCAGATCAGCCTGGTGGCCTCCGTGGCCAGCACCTGGTATGCGCTGTGGGCCGACCGCTGGCAGCTGGCGCTGGCCGAGCAAACCCTGCAGGCGCGGGTTGCCTCGCTCAAGCTGCTGCAGCTCAAGTACGACAACGGCGTGCTCAACGAACTGGATCTGCGTTCGGCGCAGTCGCTGGTCGAGGCTGCACGCGTGAGCCGTGCGCAGGCCGAGCGCCAGTACCGCCAGGACATCAACGCCCTGCAGTTGCTGGTGGGCCAGCCGCTGGACAGCGCGGCCCTGCCGCCGGCACCGGCCTTGGGTGAGCGCCCGCTGGAAGATGTCGACGCGATCCCGAAGCTGGGTGGCGACACCTTGTGGCCCGCGCTGGCCGAGTTGCCCGTGGGCCTGCCCTCGCAGGTGCTGCTGGCCCGGCCGGACATCACCCAGGCCGAGCAGCAACTGATCGCGGCCAATGCCAACATCGGCGCGGCGCGTGCGGCCATGTTCCCCAGCATCTCGCTGACGGGCAGCGCCGGACGCATCAGCAATTCGCTGTCGGGCCTGGTTGACGATGGCCGCAAGACCTGGGGCATCACCGGTTCGCTGCTGGCGCCTATCTTCGACATGGGCCGCACGCGTGCCGGTGTCGAGGTGGCGCAGGCCAGCCGTGACATCGCCGTGGCGCAGTACGAGAAGGCGCTGCAGAGCGCTTTCCGCGAGGTGTCGGATGCGCTGGTGTCGCGTCAGACCTATGGGGATCAGGCCCAGGCGCAGCAGGCTCAGGCGGATGCCGAGAACGATCGTCTGCGCTTGTCGGCGCTGCGGTACCGCAGTGGCGTGGCCAGCCAGCTGGATCTGCTGGATGCACAGCGCAGCCTGTTCACGGCGCAGCAGGCGCTGATCCAGGCGCAGCTGGCGCGTCAGCAGGCCAACATCACCTTGTTCAAGACGCTGGGTGGTGGCTGGGATCAGAACACGGCTGCGGGCGTGCCTGCGGCGGCTGCAACGGCGGCGAGTGGGCCGGCGTCTTGATGATGTGTTGATGGCGCTTGTTGATTTGAGCGCTGCGTGAACGGACTGAAACGCCTGGTTGATTGCCAGGCGTTTTTCTTTGCGTGCGTCGACTGGAGCGCTTTGTCGAGGCAGCGCGGGGCGCGGGATGTGGGGGCAGCCGTCCGGGCTTCGATGTTGTCGGTCACGCCTTCGGCGCGACTGCCTTGCGCTGCTCGCGCCGAGGTAGCGCAGCCCAACTCACTGCGCACCCTGCGGGCGCTCCGTTCAAACATGGTCTGCAAGTCAGATGAACGAAGCGCGCTACGCGCGCCTACCTCGCCGCTGCGCTGCTCAGCGCCAACAAGGCGCCCGGCCGGCCACCCCCACATCCCT
>CALAKR010000021.1 GCA_937923225.1 uncultured Aquabacterium sp.
AGCGTCCCTTCGTGGACGCCTGGTGACCGTTTGATGTCAGTGCCGCGTGATTGCCCTTAGGTAGTCCGCCTAGTTTTGCTGGTTGCTACGCCCCGCATTTAAGGGGAGATCACGTCTTTGCGGAGGGCATCCTCATCCGGCGTGACGTAGAGTCGCGCGCAGATGAAAAACGCCAGCGAGGCGACACGATGAACAGCGAAGTGGTTCAGCAGGAGCAGGCGGAGCGAGGCCCGGCCGCCGCATGGAGCGCCGCGGCACTGGCCGCGACCGCCCTGACGGCGTGCGGCGGGGCGGGCGATGAGCCGGACGATACCCCCAAGCCCGACCGCGCCACCCCGGAGACGCTCACGGTGCCGTGGCCTGATGAAAACCAGGCGGCGCGCTTTCTGGGACAGGCCGCGCTGGCGGCCACGCCCCAAAACATCGCCGACGTGGTCAGGGATGGCTACGACGCCTGGCTTACGGCGCAGATGAACATGCCGCGCGGGCGACCGTCCAGCAACCCTCAGGAGCCCAGTTGGCACACCGCCATGGACCTCATGCTCCTGGCCAACTCGGTACCAGGCGAGGAGTGGCTTGGGGCAGCCAAGATGTCTACGGACATCGGCGTGGACAACGTAATCTGGTGTGGCTTGTTTCAGGCCAGGGACGAACTGCGCCAACGCGTGATGTTCGCCCTGTCGGAGATCTTCGTGACCTCCGTGCGCAACATGCCCATCCCCTACGGCCAGGTCGCCTCGGTGGCCTACTGGGATCTGCTGGGCGACAACTGCTTCGGCAACTTCCTGGATCTGCTCGAGAAGATCACGTTGTCGCCGGCCATGGGCACCTACCTCAGCATGCGGGGCAGCAGCAAGGCCGATGGCTCAGGGCGGCACCCCGACGAGAACTTCGCCCGCGAGGTGCTGCAGCTGTTCACCATCGGGCTGGTCGAGCTCGACATCTACGGCGAGCCGGTGCGCGACGGCAATGGCCAGCCGGTCTACACCTACGACACCGAGACCGTCACCCAGCTGGCGCGTGTGTTCACGGGCTGGGATTTCGATGCCGACTGGGTGGATTTCCTGCCCGGCATGACTTACCACTACACCACGAAGCCGATGCGCTTCCATGCGGACCGCTACGACACGGATCCGAAGTGGGTGCTCAAGCCGTCCAACACGATCACCGCTGCGCCCGGGCGCGCCACCGTGCGCCAGGCCCTGCAGTTCATCGTGAACCACCCCAACGTGGGGCCCTTCCTGGCGCGCCAGCTCATCCAGCGGCTGGTCACCAGCAACCCCGAGCGCGAGCACGTGGCCCGCGTGGCGGCGGCCTTCAATGACAACGGCGCCGGCGTGCGTGGCGACATGAAGGCCGTGATCAAGGCCGTCCTGCTCGATCCGCTGGCCCGGGTGGGTACGCTGCCCGATGCGAGCCAGCAGGCCCGCCGCGGCAAGCTGCGTGAGCCCGTGCTGCGCGTGGTGCAGTGGGGCCGACTCACGTCCATCCGCTCCAATGATGGTTTCTGGCGGGCGGGCAACATGTCGGGCAGCGACAAGCTGTCCCAGGGCCCCATGCGCTCTGCGTCGGTGTTCAACTTCTTCCGGCCGGGGTTCACGCTGGCCAATGCAGGGCCGCAGAACCAGGCCATGCTCGCGCCCGAGTTTCAGATCACCGATGAATCGTCCGTGATCGGCTATGTGAACTACCTGCAGGAGATCCTGCCGGAGGGCATGGGCTACACCATCGGCACGCGCCTGGCGCCCACGTATGACGACTGGGAAGCCTTGGCGGCCACGCCCGCGCGCCTGGTCGACGGGCTCAACCTGCTGCTGACGGGCCGCACCCTCTCGCAGCACACCTTGTCCGTGGTGCTGGCGGCGGTGACCGCCGCCCAGGCCGCGGATGGCGAGACGCAGGAGCGCAACCGCGTCCTGGCCGCCTTCTACCTGATCATGAGCAGCGCTGACTACATGGTCCAGCGCTGACCCGGGCACAGACGGATCCACATCGACATGAGCAGCACGCCCTTTTCATCCGATCGACGGCACTTCCTTCGGCGCTCCGGCGCCGCAGCCATGGTGGGTGCCGTCGGGCCCTGGGCCATGAACCTGGCGGCCATGGCCGAAGCCGCGGCCGCCCAGTCCACCGACGACTACAAGGCGCTGGTGTGCGTCTTCCTGCAGGGCGGCAACGACCATGCCAACACCCTGATTCCGTACGACACGACCAGCCACGCGCAGTACGTGGCGGCGCGTGCGGCCTTGGCGATTCCGCGCACGTCGCTGCACGGTACGGCGCTGACGCCGTCCAATGCATCCTCGTTCCCCGGGCGCCAGATGGCCCTGGCGCCGTCCCTGTTCACGTTGAAGTCGCACTTTGACGATGGCAAGCTGGCGATGCTGCTCAACATCGGTCCGCTGCTGCGCCCGACCACGCTGGATGACGTGCGCAACAACCGCAGCCTGCCGCCCAAGCTGTTCTCCCACAACGATCAGCAGGCCGTGTGGCAGTCCTTTCATCCGGAAGGGGCGCTGACAGGCTGGGGCGGCCTGATCGCGGAGCAGGGGCTGCCGTCCGCTGCCTCGCGTTCGCCGGGCGACAATCTGACCTGCGTGAACCTCAGCGGCAATGCCGTGTTCCTCAATGGGGTCTCGACCTCGCAGTACATGGTCAACCCCATGGGCCTGGTGCCGCTGCGCTCCGATGCCCGCGACTGGTTCGGCGTGACCGGCCTGTCCACGGCGTTCGAGGCACTGTCGGTCAACGTGCCCGATTCGTCTCACTGGATGGCCCGCCAGCATGCGTCCGTGATGAAGCGTGCGCGCGAGGTGAACGGCTTGCTGGGCGCCGCGATGGACGCCCCCGGCGCCACCATCCGCCCCTTGACCAGCGTCATCAGCGAGGCCGACTATGAAGAGCGCCGCCTGTCGCTGCAACTGAACATGGTGGCCCGCATGATCGAGGCCCGCCAGGCCCTGGGCCGCAAGCGCCAGGTGTTTCTGGTGGCCCTGGGTGGCTTCGACCACCACGATGGCTTGCCTGCTTCGCACCCCACGCTGCTGCGCCGCGTCGGTGAAGCCATGTCGAGCTTCCAGGACGATCTGGCCGCGCTCGGCGTGAGCGATCAGGTCACGACCTTCACGGCCAGCGATTTCGGCCGCACGATGAACAGCAACGGCGATGGCTCCGACCATGGCTGGGGCAGCTACCACTTCGTGATGGGCGGTGCCGTGCGCGGTGGCCGCTTCTACGGCCAGTTGCCCGACGTGGTGGGCGGCACAACCGACATCGGCCAGGGGCGGCTGCTGCCGACCATGGCGGTTGATCACCTCTCGGCGGCGCTGGCGCGCTGGATGGGGGTGACGGACAGCGCCGCCATGGCACGCATCGCGCCCAACCTGTCGAACTGGGCCGGCGTGGATCCCTTGTCCACTCTGATGAACAACGGCATCTGAGCCCGCGGGTGGCGCAAGCGGCTACCATGCGGACCCTGCGTCCACAGGAGCCCGCATGAACCTTCCCGCCACCACCCCTCGCCCCAACCAGCTCAGCCGCACCCTGTCCAAGCTGCAGGGCCTGCCCGACGGCCTGCGCCCCTGGCTGATGAGCTTCCTGCTGGGCAATGTGGTGCCCTTCGTGGGCACGGCCAGCCTGCGCTTTGATGAAGTCACCAGCAAACGCGTGGTGGTGCGCATCCGCAACCGCCGCAAGGTGCAGAACCACATCAAGGGCGTGCACGCCGCGGCCATGGCGCTGCTGGCCGAGACCGCCACAGGCTTTTGCGTGGGCATGAACCTGCCGGACGACAAGCTGCCCCTGATCAAGTCGCTCAAGGTGGATTACCTCAAGCGCTCGCAGGGTGACATGACCGCCGTGGCCGAACTGCGGCCCGAGCAGGTCCAGATGATCACCACGATGGACAAAGGCGAGGTGACGGTGCCCGTGACCATCACCGACGAGAGCGGCGGCGAGCCCATCCAGTGCGAAATGGTGTGGGCCTGGGTGCCCAAGGCACGACGCTGAGCCAGGCACTGAACGCCGCGTGACCAACGCGGCGCAGATGGACTGATTTACGACTTTCTCACGAATTGCCACTTCGGGTTTCCACGAATCTGCACGGTTGTTAATACAACAGTTGTGCTGCAATCGTGGCCTTGTCGGGACAGCAGTCCGTCCCGTCCTAGGAGTTCATAAAGTGAAAAGTTTCGTGTTGGCGGCCGTGTCCGCTGCAGCATTGCTCACGGCCTGTGGCGGCGGTGGCAACAGTGGTGAAACCAAGGCCCAGATCACCTCGGTGAAGGTGGTGGGTGCCAGCCTGGCCGATTCCGGCACCTTCGGCTACAAGTTCACGGTGCAATCGAGCACGGGCTCGCCCTACCGGGTCTATTCCGAGCGCGTGGCTGCCACCTACGGCATCACCAGCCTGTGCCCGGCCTACACGGCCAACCTGGCCGGCCGCAACGCGGGGTGCACCAACTTTGCCGTGGCCAGCTCTTCCGTGAACCATGTGCAGAGCGGCGCTTCGGTGGACACCGTGCCCCTGTCGCTGGTCAAGCAACTGGTCGATGTCGGCAATGCCGGTTTCGGCGCCAATGACCTGCTGCTGGTGGGCGAAGGTTCGGCCAACGACGCGGCTGATCTGGCCACTGCCTACCTGACCTCGCTGCAGTTGGGCCAGACGGGCTCGCCCACGGGTGCCTACCGCACCCTGCTGGCCACGCTGATCACCAACCCGACCATGCTGGCGGCGCTGTCGGACGTGCAGGCCGGCGGCCTGTACATGCAGCTGCTGGCCGACAAGCTGACGGCGGCGATCAAGACCAATGCCCTGGACAAGGGTGCCCAGCGCATCGTGGTGCTCAATACCCTGGACGTGACCAAGACACCCAAGTTCAACGCGACGATGGCCCTGCTGACGGCCAACTTCGGTGCACCTACCGCGGCATCTATCCAGGCTCTGCTGCAAGGCTGGATCCAGGCCTACAACACGCGTCTGGACACTGATCTGTCGCCCTACGCCAGCAAGGTGGCGGTGGTCGATTTCTACACCAACTTCAACGCCGAGATGGCCGATCCGGCCCAGTACGGCCTGACGGACGTGACCGCCACCGTGTGTGACCAGGTTTATGCCACGACCTCGTCGACGCCTTACACCCCCAGCGTGGCCACGGCGGGCAGCACGGCGCTGTCGACTGCGGCAGTGGTGGCCGCGTGCAAGGACGGCACCGCCTCGGCCATCACGCCCACGCAAAGCGCGACCGGCACCAGCACCTGGTGGCAGACCTACCTGTACGCCGACAACTTCCACCCCACGCCTTATGGCCATCAACTGCTGGCCCAGCTCGTGGCCAAGCGCCTGACCGAAGCCGGCTGGCTGTGATCCGGCGGGAGACCAAGACACCATGACCAAGAAGTTCGCACTCTCCTCGGCCCTCGTGGCCGCCACGCTGGGCTTTTGCGGCCTGGCCCAGGCCCAGCAGGCCGGCACGTGGATGTTCCGCGTGGGCGCCATGTCCATCATCCCGCAGGTGAGCAGCGGTGACCTGACGGCACCCTCGCCCCCGGGCGTGAAGATCGACGTGGACAAGTCCACCACCTTGGCCGGCGGTATCAGCTACATGCTGACCGACAACTGGTCGCTGGACCTGCCGCTGGCGATCCCGCCCAAGCACAAGATCAAGGGTGACGGTGCCATCGCCGGCTCCGGCGAGATCGCCACCACCCGTGTGGTGCCCGCCACGCTGTTCATGCAGTACCGCTTCCGCGATGCGCAGGCCACCTGGCGCCCTTATCTGGGTGCTGGCCTGACCTATGCCCGCTTCTACGGCGAGAAGGGCAACGGCACGCTCACGGCCATCACCGACCCCGGTGGTTCGACCACGCTGAGCATCAAGAGCGAGTTCGCGCCCACCGTGCAGGCCGGCATGACCTACTCGCTCACCCCCCAGATCTTCCTGGATGGCTGGGTGGGCAAGACCTTCCTGAAGGTGCGCAGCACGCTGAGCACGGGTCAGCACATCGACACCAAGCTTGATCCGGTGATCGTGGGCCTGTCTGTGGGCTATCGCTATTGATCTGCAGACGCCTTCGCGTCCGCCAGCAAGGCCGCCTCCAGGCGGCCTTTTTCATGGGCGTGCGCGTCATTCCGCTGTCATCGATGCTGACGATGATCGCCAGTTTTGAACTGCGCGAGTCATTCAATGTCACACGACAACACAAAAGCGTCATGGGGGAACAAGGCGTCCCTGTGGGGCGTGAGCGGCCTGATTGGCCTGGCTTTCCTGATTCCGCTGGCCCACGCGCAGGCTGCCACGGTGGTCAATGGCCTGTCCTTCACGGTGCATGAACTGGCCGGCGTCGGGCGCCTGTCTGCCCAGCTCAAAGATGAGCATGGCGAGACTTTTGGTTCGATCTCCGGCCTGGTGGCCGATCAAGCCAGCTGGGTGCGCACGGCCACGGGTTACAGCGGCGTGTTCTACGCCTCGCCCGACCGTGGCTACAACGTGGCCGGCACGATCGACTACGCGCCTCGCGTCAACCGCATCGAGATGAACTTCACGCCAGCCGCAGCCGGCAGCAGCGGCCTGGCCCAGAACCAGATCGGCCTGAAGCTGACGCAGTCGACCATCCTGTACGAACAATTGGCTGGTGGCGGCACGCGCGTGCTGTCGGGCCTGGATCCGGTGCCCGGTGGCGTGGCCACGGGCGGTGCGCGCCCGGCCACCAGCCTGCTGCCCGAATTGCCACAGGCTCACAACGGCAAGCTGGCGCTGGATGCCGAAGGCATCGTCACCCTGCGTGATGGCTCGCGCCTGATCAGTGACGAGTACGGCCCCTCGATCTACCGCTTCTCGGCCGATGGGCGCTTCATGGGCGCGCTGCCGGTGGCCTCGTCGGTGCGGCCCGTGCGCAATGGCGTCAATGACTACAGCTCGAACAACCCGACGGTGGGCCAGCCCGCACCGGTGCCGGCCAACCCCAGCGTGGGCCGGCAGAACAACCAGGGCTTCGAAGGCCTGAGCCTGTCGCCTGATGGCAAGACGCTGTTCGTGGGCCTGCAGAGCGCCGCGCGCCAGGATGGCGGCACCAGCGGCACCGCCGCCACGCGTGACCACACCCGCCTGTTCACCTACGACGTCGAGAACCTGGATGACATCAAGGTAACGGGCGAATACGTGGTCGAGCTGCCCAAGTTCCAGCAGGGCGGCAACACCCTGGTGGCCGCGCAGAGCGAGATCCTGGCCCTCTCCGACACGCAGTTGCTGATCCTGCCGCGCGACAGCAATGGCTTGGCCGTGGGCACGCAGGAGTCCAAGTTGCGCCAGGTGGATGTGATCGACCTGTCCGCCGCCACCAATATCCTGGGCCAGTCGTTCGAAGGTGCGATCGCCCCGGGCGGTGTCCTGAACCCGGCGATCACGCCAGTGCTGTATGCCCCGTTCATCAACATCAATGACAACGCGCAGCTGGCGCGCTTCGGCCTGGTCAACGGTGTGGTGCCTGGCCTGGACAACCTGTCGGAGAAGTGGGAAGGGCTGGCGCTGGTGTCGGCGCTCGATCCCGATCGCCCTTACGACTACTACCTGTTCGTGGCCAATGACAACGACTTCGCCACCACCAATGGCTTCCAGGTGGGCTCGGCCTACAACGATGGCAAGGACATCGACACGATGTTCCTGGCCTACCGCGTGACCATCGCGCCGGTGCCTGAGCCGGGCTCGGTAGCGCTGGTACTGGCTGGCCTGGGCATCGTGGGCGTGAGCGTGCTGCGCCGCCGCAGGGCTGGCTGACTCAGGGGCACTTCAGACCCGCTGCCCGTAAGGGCAGTGGTTCGGCCTGGGTCCCACCTGCGGGTGCTTGCGGCAGGTACCTGGCCGCTTGTCGTACACGGTGCAGCGCCGTGTCTGCGCATCCAGGAAGCGGCAATCGCCATCAGCCCGGCGGGGCAGGGTGTAGATGTCGTGCTTCGAGTTGTAGCGCTCGATCAGCCCCGCCTTGCTCAGGCGCTTGGCGATCTGCCTGGACTCTTCATGCTCTGCCTCGAACGGGTCGACCAGTTCCAGCCGCACCAGATCGGCCAACTTGACCTCGACCGGCATGGTGCAGCAATTGGCCATGCAGCGGTCGCACAGGCCCGGGCGGTAGCGCGTCCAGGTCTCGGTGCGGTCGACGTCGACGATGTGGATGGAAGATCGCATGGTGGTCGCAGGCGGTGGGGGCGCCAACAAGGCACAACGCCCGGCACGGGCCAGGCGTTGTCACCGAAACGGCTTGAGGGCCGAGGCAGAAGAGGATCAGCCTGCCTGCACGCGTGCCGTCACGGCCTTGCCGCTGCGCAGGCCCAGCTTGTCCATCAGCTGGCGATCGCGCTCGACCTCGGGGTTGCCGGTGGTCAGCAGCTTGTCTCCGTAGAAGATGGAGTTGGCGCCTGCCAGGAAGCACATGGCCTGCACGGCCTCGGGCATCTGCTGGCGGCCGGCCGACAGGCGCACGCGCGCCGTGGGCATGGTGATGCGGGCGACAGCGATGGTGCGCACGAACTCCAGCGGATCGAGCGGGGGCGTGTCGGCCAGCGGCGTGCCGGGCACGCGCACCAGATCATTGATGGGCACGGATTCGGGGTAGGTGGGCAGGTTGGCCAACTGGGCGATCAGGCCGGCACGGCCTTCACGCGTTTCGCCCATGCCGACGATGCCGCCGCTGCACACCTTGATGTTGGCGCTGCGCACGTGCGACAGGGTGTCCAGGCGGTCCTGCATGTCGCGCGTGGTGATGATGTCGCCGTAGAGTTCGGGCGCGGTGTCCAGGTTGTGGTTGTAGTAATCCAGGCCGGCGTCCTTGAGCGATTGCGCCTGGGTGTCGGTCAGCATGCCCAAGGTGCAGCAGGCTTCCAGGCCTTCGTCCTTGATGACGCCGATCAGTTCGGCCACCTTCTCGATGTCGCGGTCCTTGGGGGCGCGCCAGGCGGCGCCCATGCAGAAGCGGCTGGCGCCGGCTTCGCGTGCGGCCACCACGGCCTCGCGCACTTCGTCGGGCGACATCAGCTTGTTGGCCTCGACGCCGGTGTCGTACTTGCTCGATTGCGGGCAGTAGCCGCAATCTTCCGGGCAGCCGCCGGTCTTGACGGACAGCAGCGTGGCGTGCTCGACCTCGTTGGCATCCCAATGCTGGCGGTGCACCTGCTGGGCCTGCCACAGCAGGTCATTGAAGGGCAGGTTGAACAGCTCCAGCACCTTGGCGCGCGGCCAGCGGCCGTTGTCGAAGTTGGGGTCGGTGCAATCGCCACCGCAGCCGTGGGCGTTGAGCACGGACTTGGGCAGCCACTGCATGGGCTGGGGCGTCGAGGGCAACGTGGAGGGCGAAACGGCTTGGGCGGCGGGCAGGGTGCTGACGGACATGGGGTGTCACTGCCTTGTGGGCAGCTCGGGAATCAATCAAAACAGGCGCAGTGTAGGCCAGGGGCGAGGGATGCGCCAAGCGAATCGGGGGCGCGCCCTGCCGTGAAACAGGCCCTGCATGCGAGGCTTGACGCACTCCGATCGATCGGGAAGCCCGCTTTTGGCGCGAAATCCTTCCAAATTGCGGATCTTGCAATCAGCCCCGCTGGCATGTCGCCGCAAGTGGTGGCGTTAAGCTGCGCGCATGCGTTTCGAACACCTCATAGAAATCAATGCCCCCGCGACCGCCGTGGGCGCCATGGCCCCGCTATTCACCCGCGAGCAGCTCTGGCACGGCCTGATGCAGCGCGTGCAGACGCCGCAGCGTTTCCCGATGGGGCCAGAGCGCTGCGAATGGCGCGAGACCGAGCCCGGCGTGTACAAGCGCGAGGTGTATTTTGGGCCGCACGTGCTGCATGACGAGGTGGAAACCACGCCGATGCAGCGCATCCAGTTCACACCCGAGGCCCATGGCGACACCACCCCGATACGCCTGACGATCTCCGTCGAGGAGCCGACCGCTGGCCGCATGGTGCTGCGCTTTGTCTATGAAGCCTTGGGCGAGCCCAGCGCGGAAGAGACGTACTACGCCGAGTACCGCCACAACGCGTGGCTGCACAACGACCGCGACATGGTGCGTACCTTGCGCCAGTGGCTCAACGAAGAAGGGCTGTGATCCCTGCCAGCATCTCAGGATGCGCGGCATGCGCCGGCGTCAGGAAAAAGTGATCAAGGACGATCAGGCCAAGGATGGCGACCAGCAAGCGCCAGCGAAAGGCGCGCCGTGTGCGGGACGGCTGGTGTTTCGTCACCATGGACGTCTCCTGGGGTGAGGAGTTTGTCGGGCGCGGTCATGGCCGCTGCCTCGTTAACCATGGGCCTATGGTTCAGGGTTGTCCCTGCACGAACAATCAGGGCTAACCCATGGATGGCATCGACACGGGCCCGGACGTGTCCGCGCTTGGCAGGCGCAGCGTGAAGCGGGCGCCGTGGCCGGGCTGGCCATCCGCGCTCACCTGGCCGCCCATGCGCTCGACCAGTTGCTTGACGATGTAGAGCCCCAGGCCGGTGCCTTCGATCACGTGCGGGGTCGAGGCCACGCGCTTGAAGGGCTGGAAGAGCTGGGCCGCCTCTTCGGGCGACAGGCCGATGCCGTTGTCGGCGATCTCGATGACCACCTGTGCACCATCCTGGCGCGCGTCGATGCTCACGTGGCCGCCGGGGCGGTTGTACTTGCAGCCGTTGGACAGCAGGTTCATGAACACCTGTTGCAGGCGATGCGGATCGGCCTGCACGTGCAGGGCCTCGGCGGGCAGGCGGTTGATGAAGCTGACCTGGTGCCGCGTGGCCACGCCCTCGAGCAGCGCCAGGCTGGCCCCCATGGCCGGGCCCACTGGTACGGGCTGCAGGTTCATGCGGATCTCGCCGGCCTCGACCTTGGTGAGGTCCAGCACATCCTCCACCAGGGCCAGCAGTTGCTGGCCGGCGGTGAGGATCCATTGCACCTGCTGCGCCTGGGGGGCGCTGAGCGTGCGGCCCGTGTCCAGGTGCAGCAGCTGCGCAAAGCCCAGGATGGCGTTGAGCGGGGTGCGCAGTTCGTGGCTCAGGCGCGAGAGGAAGGCGCGCTGGGCAGTGGCCACCTGCTCGGCGGCATCGCGCTGGGCGGCCATGTCTGCCTGGGCCTGCTCGGCAGTGATGTCGCGCACCACGCCCACCATGCGCTGGCCATGGCCCCTGCCCGCAGGGTCCATCTGGCCGGTGGTTTCCAGCAGGCGCGTGACGCCGTCGGCGCCGTGCGTGAGGTGGCGCTGCTTGAGGCCGACGCCATGGGCCACCGAATCGCTCATGCCCTGGCGCAGGTGGTCGCGGTACTGGGCATCGACCATCTGCCGCACCTGGGGGCGAGGCAGCGTGGCGCCCTCATTGCCCAGGCCGTACAGGGACGAGGCGCGGCCGTCCATGTGGATCAGGTCGCGATCGATGTCGATCTCGAACAGGCCGACTTCCGACGCGGCGGCGGCCAGTTGCCAGCGCTCGTTGGCGGCCTGCAGCGCCTGCTGGTGCGCCGCCTGCCGGCTCAGCAGCCGCCGCATCACGCCGATGCTGATCGCCGACAGCAGCAGGGCCGACAGCACGATGGCGCCCATCAACAGGGATTCGGTGACGCGGGCGGCCCGGGCCAGGCTGGCGGAAAAGCGCTTCTCGATGTACGTGAGCTGATCGTTGATGTCACGCAGCGCCATCACCGTGGGCGTGAGCTCGGCAGGCGGATCGCCGCGTTCGACCTGCACCCTCAGGGTGCGGGCGGTTTCGCGCAGGCGGTCGATCAGGGCATCGCCCTCCACCCAGGCGGCCAGGGCATCGCTGAACAGGGGCTGATCGCCCAGGTTGCGGAACAGGGCGACCATGCCGTCGATGTCGTCGGGGTGGTTGCCGCCCTGGATGAAGCCCGAGCGGATGCGGGCCATGTCCGGGTGCTTGCGCTCCATCTCGAGGCGGGCCTGGCGGTCGCCCAGGGGCACGACCAGGATGTTCTCGTAGTGGGCGTAGCGCAGCGGGTCGCGGGTGTGCGCGTAGTCCAGCAGGTGCTGCACGGCCTCGTGGCGGGCCTTGGACCACAGGCTTTCGCCGCTCACATAGGCGCGCACGGCGGCCAGCACCTTCACGCTGGTGATGGCCAGCAGCGCGACCGTGCACACGACGATCAGCGACGGTGCCAGCAGGCCCAGGTACAGGCGCCACGGACGCAGCGCAGGTGCCGGGGATGCCTGCGCCTCGCGAAGCCCTTGCATGTTGTTGTGGTCCCTGAAATGGGCGGTGCCGCCCGATCCGGACAAGCTAGCAGAAAGGCCTCAGCTTGAGAAGCCAGCTTTGTCTCAGACCTTCAGAGAACAGGGTGAGGCAGCGTCACATTGGCCGGATTGCCCAAGTCCACGGGGGGCTGCTGGGGGGCGCCGCGGCCGGTCTGTACCGCCCAGCGCAGCACGGGCACGGTGGATCGCAGGGCGTGGGCATCGCCGTCCAGGGCGCGCACCACGCACAGGGCGGCG
>CALAKR010000022.1 GCA_937923225.1 uncultured Aquabacterium sp.
GTGCCCTGGACGGCGCACTCTCGTGCCAGCGGCGTGGCAGAAGGGTCGTCTGGACAGGGCGTTTGCCCAGCGGAATGGGGCGGCGGTGGTTGGCTCATGACACGTCAATCCTCGTGCTTCTTCTGGATGCTGATGGTGCCGTCCGTTTCGAGGAAGGCATGACGCATCTGGTGAAGTTCGCAGTCGGCTTCGCGCAGGCTCTTCTGGAGTTCGCCTTCGCCGATCCGGTGCGCCTTGATCACCGCTGGGAAGAATTTGCCGTCGCGGCCGATCAGCACGGGTGTGCCGTCGAACATGACTTCCAGCCGGCGGCTGCGCGAGGTGGCGAAAGCCACCGCGAGGTTCAGCCCGATCAGGGTGCTGACCACGATCAGGCCACCGCCGACGGAGTCGTCGCCGCCCGTGAGGCCGGCACTGACACCTTCACTGAGCAGCAGCACCACGATGAGGTCGAACGGAGTGAATTGACCCACGGTGCGCTTCCCGGAAACCCTGACCAGCAGCAACAGGGCCCCATAGGTGATGGCGCCACGCAAGGCGAATTCCCACCAAGGTAGATCCAGCTCGAACATGACAGAGCTCAGGCGCCTCGCATGAAATCCGGCAGGCCCGGGATGCTGCCGCGCTCATCAGGCGTCGAGGCGGTCGGGAAGGGAACCGCGCCAATGCCCCGCGCCCGCAGCCGCTCGGCATCGTTGGGTGATCCCTTCTCCGTGGCCAGGCCGATGGCCCTGTCATCCCGCCCCTGGTCCGCATCGAGGGCCAGTTGCCGGGGTGGCCGGGGCGCCTTGGTGGCGTGACGGGCCAGCAGGCCCATGGAGGCAATGGCGGTGATCCACAACAGGGGACGCATGACAGTCTCCTTTGATTGCACCTCACTCAGGTGCCTGGCCTCTTTGGCAAATCCCATACCCGCCGGGCATCCAGCCGCTCGATCCGCAGGAACTGATCTACACCATCTGGTCCACGACATGACCAGCACTGTCGCGTCCGAGGCCCATGACGCCTATCGAATGCTGTTCAGGACGCATGGCGCGCTGGCAGCGCGCGCTTTGGAGACGGCTGCCTACTTACTGCGCCGTCTGCGGTCTGTTCTTCTCGTAGCGGGTCAACCCGGCATCCTCAATCTTGTAGCCGCTGGCGCCCATGTACGAGTCCCCTCGGAAGGCCTTGAGCGTGCCCGACACCCACACGGTGTCCATGGCCGCGTAGCCCTTGATCGGCTTGCTCAGGATCACGTGGATGATCTGGTTGGCCGGGGGCGGTGGCGAGTGGATGCAGGCGCCGTAGTAGGGCACCAGCAGCATCTCCTTGAGGCCAGCCTTGGTCTCTTCCAGCGGCACCACGTAACCCGGGATGCGACCGCGCGCGCCATCCATGGCGGGGTTCACGGGGGCGTTGTCCCATACCTCGCGCATCTGCTTGAGCATCTGCAGCATGCGCGGATCGCTGTCGCTGATGATGTCGAAGTTGTCGACCTTCATGTGCTTGCGCACCTCTTCGGCCGGGTCCCAGTCCTTGGGCACCAGATCAGACCATTTCAGGTGGGGCAGGGCGTCGGGCTTGGCGGGGCCTTTGGCAAGCGCGGGCGATGTAGCCCATGCGCCGGCCACCAGCAGACACAGTGCAACACAGGCACGTCGGGAGATCGGGGCGGAGGTCGGTGTGTGCATGGCGATGATCTTGATCAGGCTTTGGGGCTGAGCCCATCGGCCAGTGAGAGGCGGTAGGCGCGCCAGGCGGGCAGCACACTGGCCAGCAGGCCGGCGGCCATCAGGCCCAGCATCAGCAAGGTTTGATTGTGCGTGGGCCAGCCCGCCTGCACATGCAGGCCCCAACGCGCCTGGGCCCAATCCTGGCCAGCCAGCAGCACGCCCCATGAGGCCAGCCAGCCCAGCAGCACGCCCACGGCGGACAAGGTGCCGCCTTCCAGCAGCAGCAAGCCCAGCACGGTGCGGGGCGAGGCGCCCACGGCCCGCAGGATGGCCAGTTCGCGCCGGCGTTCGCTCAGGCCGGCCAGCATCGTGGCCACCAGGCCCGAAAAGCTCACCACGGCCACCAGCGCGGTGATGGCCAGCAGCGCCTTCTCGGCACTGCCCACCACCTGCCACAGCTCATCGAGGGCCACGCCGGGCAGGATGGCCATCAGCGGCTCCTTGTCGTACTCGGCCAGCCAGCGCTGCACGGCGAACACGGCGGTGCGGCTTTTGAGGCCCACCAGCACGGCGGTGACCTCGGTGGGGCGCAGCAGCTCGGGCGTGAGCTGGGCGATGCCCACATGGATGCCCGGCATGGGGGCGCCGCCCACCCAATCCACGTGCAGCGCCTGCATGGCCTGCAGGCTGATGTGCACGGAGCGGTCCACCGGGGTGCCGGTGGGCGCCAGGATGCCCGCCACCTTGAAGGGCTTGTCGGCATGGTCATTGGCGTCGAAGGCGCCATCGCCGTGCGAGAGCACGATCGGTGTGCCGACTTGGTAACCCAACTGGCGCGCCACCTCCGAGCCGATCACGGCATCGAACAGTTGGTCGAAACGCCGGCCCTGTGCGAGCACAAGGGGCTGGTCATCGCCGTAGTGCATATGCTCGAAATAGGCCGTGCTGGTGCCCACCACCGGAAAGCCCCGGTGGGAATCACCCAGCGAGATCGGCACCACCCATCGCACGGCGCGGTGGGCGGCCAGCGCCTCCACGCTGTCCCAGCGCATGTTGTTGGTGGGCTGGCCGATGCGAAAGACGCTGTAGAGCAGCAGCTGGGTGCTGCCGGTGCGCGGGCCCACGATGAGGTCGGTGCCCGACACGGACTGCGAGAAGCCGTCGCGGACATCCGAGCGGATCTGCTCGATGCTGGCCAGCAGGAAGGCCGACAGGGCCACGGAGGCCAGGGTGATCGACAGCACGAAGCGCCGATGCCAGGCGCTGGCCCAGGCCAGGTGCCACAGGCCGCTCATGGCTGTGCCCCTGTC
>CALAKR010000023.1 GCA_937923225.1 uncultured Aquabacterium sp.
GTGCTCAAGCAGCTGCCGGCCAACACGCTGCTGCGCAAGCCGCTGGTCACGGGCCACCGCGGCATGCCCGGCACGACCGACGAGAACACGCTCGAGGGCGCGCGCGCGGCCGTGGCCGCCGGGGCCGATGCGGTCGAGAACGACATCTACATGACCACCGACCGGCATCTGGTCATCATGCATGACGACACCGTCACGCGCACCACCAACGGCACGGGCCGCATCGAGGACATGACGCTGGCCCAGGTCAAGCAGCTCAAGACCAAGCCCAGCGGCCTCTCGGTGCCCACGCTGCAGGAGTTCTTCGCGGAGTTCAAGGGCCGCAACGTGAGCCATTTCATCGAGCTCAAGAGCACCACCGCGGGCATCGTGCCGCTGCTCAAGGAAGAACTCGAGAAGGCCGGCGTCAGGGACCAGGTGGTGGCGATCTCGTTCAGCGGCGACCAGCTCAACCGCATGGCCGAGACCCTGCCCGAGATCAGCACCGGTTTCCTCAACAGCTCGGCCGATGCCGGCGATGTGGCGGTCAACCTGCGCAACATCCTCAATGGCACGCAGCTCTACTCGTCGACCTACAACCCCTCGTTCGCCGGCCTGACCCAGGCCACGATGGAAGCCGGCAAGCACCGCGGCACCACCTTCTGGCCCTGGACCATCAACAACGAGAACGACTTCTACCGCTTCTACAGCTACGGCACGCACGGCATCACCACCGACCACGCGTACTGGGCCAAGGACTTCCCGGTGGCCATCAGCACGGCGGCCACGGCCAGCGCCACGATCGGCAGCCCGTTTGCCGCCGCGGTCGACCTCACCACCCAGGTCGGTACGCTCAGTTCGGCCTTCAGCAACCAGATGGTGGTGCTGGACGGCTCGCCCGCGCACACCGTCGGCAGCGATGGCCGCGTGACCTTCACCGCCGCCGGCACGGCCACCGTGCTGCCCGGCTACACCCACAGGATGGGCACCGGCACCTATAGCTACACCATCTTTGCCAAGCCGATGACGGTGCAGGTGGGCGCGCAGTAAGCCAGGCGCCCCAAAACAAAGCCTCCATGCTTTTTGGCATGGAGGCTTTTTTCTTGGAAAGGACATCTCAGCGCGGCGTGCGCACCAAGTTATCCACAGCCTGGGTCAGAGCGGCGCGCAGCGCGCAAAGCGCACTACGGTGACGCCGGCGCGCGCCTGGCGCACCGAGGGCATGACCAGCACGCAGTCGTCATAGGGCGTGAGCACGGGCTCGCCGTCGTTGTCGCCGATGACCGTGCCGGCCTTGGCGAAGTGCTCCAGGCCGGTGAACGGGGCGTTGAAGCGGAAAGCCGCGCTCTTGGCCACCACCGGGCCGGTCACGGTCAGCGCGAGCTGGGGCGCGGGGTCGGGCAGGCGCCAGCCGGGCAGCAGGCGGTCGGCCTCGGCCTGGTCGATGACTTCGGAGGCCAGCAGGAAGCGCAGGCACTGGTCCTGGGCGATATCGCGGCTGGCCGGGTCGCCATGGAAGCCGCACTCGACCAGCAGCGTGCGCGAGTCGCCGGCTTCGTCGTCGGGCAGGCCGAAGCGGCCGTAGTCGCGCAGGCGCGTGCCGTCCTTGTGGCCCGCATCGATCACGACATGCGTGGGCGCGCCCATCTGCTTGGCCAGCAGCTGGTTGCGCGGCTGCACGCCGGTCAGCAGCAGCGGCGCCGAGGGCTCGTGCATGGAGTGCAGGTCGAGCAGCCAGTCGGTCTGGCGCACGAACGGGCGCAGCGCCGCGGCGCGCCGGCGCTCGTTGCTGTCGGCCGCGTCCATGCGCTCGTCGCTCCACTGCCGGTTCAGGTCTTCGTCGGTGAAGCGCGATGCGTCATGCGCATTGGCATCGAAACGGTCGAAGGCCTGCAGGTTGGCAAAAACCAGCGTCAGCGTGCCCTGCAGCGGGCGCAGGCCGGCTTCGAGCAGGCCCTTGACGGCCCAGGCGCCGCTGAGTTCGTTGCCATGCACCAGCGAGGTGATCATCACGTTGCGTCCGGGCAGGCCCGAATCGAAACGCCAGACGCCTTCGGTGCCGGTGTTGCCCGCGCGCCAGGCGCCGATGTCGGGCGCCGGCAGGTCAAATTGCAGTGTGCTCATTCTTCGATCTTGGCGAATTCAACGATCTTGGTGTATTTGGCGATTTCGGACGCGATGTACTTGTCGGTATCGAGCTTGGCATCCGAGACCACCGAGCCGGTGGCGGCCAGCTTCTTGCGGAAGTCGGCCGAGGCCAGCGTGTCGTTCAGCGCCTTCTTCAGCTTGTCCTGGATGGGCTTGGGCAGGTTGGGCGGGGCCATCAGTGCAAACCAGACGCTGATGTCGACGTTCTTGAACGCCGGATTTTCGGCGAGCGCAGGAATGTTCGGCGTGATGGCCGAGCGCTTGGCTTCGGTCGTGCCCAGCGCAATCACCTTGCCCGACTGGATCTGCGGCAGGCCGCTGGAGAGCACGAACATGCCGTACTCGATGTTGTTGCCCACCAGGTCGGTGGTCAGGGGCGCGACACCGCGGTAGGGGATGTGCGTCATCTGCAGCTTGCCCTGTTCCTTGACCAGTTCACCGGCCAGGTGCAGCGAGGTGCCCACGCCCGAGCTGCCGTAGCTGGTCTGGCCCGGGGCCTTGGCGACCGCGGCGATGAACTCGTCGGTGTTCTTCACGCCGGCCTTTTGCGACGCCACCAGCACCAGCGGCTGCGAAGCCACCATGCCGATCGCCGTGAAGTCCTTGATCGTGTACTTCAGGCTCTTGTTGATCAGGCGCGCAATGGCCAGTTCGTTGTTCGCGCCGACCATGATGGTGTAGCCATCGGGTGCGGACTTGGCGACCTTCTGCGCGGCAATCGCGCCGCCCGCGCCACCCAGGTTCTCGATCACCACCGGCTGGCCCAGGCGGTTGGCGAGTTCGGTGCCGACCATGCGTCCCACGAGATCGGTGCTGCCGCCCGGCGGATAGCCGATGACCATGGTGATCGGCTTGTTGGGGTACGAGGCATCGGCGAAGGCCGAACCGGCTGCCAGCAGGGCGATACCGCAGGCGAGGGCAGTGCGGCGCAGGATAGAACGATTTTGCATGGGACGATTCCTGGATTGAATAACGTCGAATGTAAAAAGTCCTGCGCGCTTGGCTGGTGCCAT
>CALAKR010000024.1 GCA_937923225.1 uncultured Aquabacterium sp.
GTGCAGCATCCGGACGGCTATATACAGATCAAGGACCGCAGCAAGGACATCATCATCTCCGGCGGCGAGAACATCTCGTCCATCGAGGTGGAGGACGTGCTCTACCGCCACCCCGCCGTGCTGGCCGTGGCCGTGGTGGCCAAGCCCGACGAGAAGTGGGGCGAGACGCCCTGTGCCTTCGTGGAACTGAAGAACGGCGCCAGCGCCACGCCCGAGGAACTGATCGCTCACTGCCGCCAGCACCTGGCCGGCTTCAAGGTGCCACGGACCATCGTCTTCGGCGAGTTGCCCAAGACCTCGACCGGCAAGATCCAGAAGTTCGAGTTGCGCAAGCAGGCGGGATCCCAGGCGGCGATCGACGCCTGAACAGCGACCAGGCAAAAAAAGCCCCGGTCAAGGCCGGGGCTGGATCACCGTGCGCACTGAGCGAGACAAGGCCCGCGGGCAGTTCAGGTGTCAGCCACGCGCGCCCCGGGCCGGCTCAGCGCTGCCGTGACCACCTCGGGCAGGGCGCTCAGAGTGGCCAAGGCGTCATCGGCTGGATCGGCATGGACGATGCGGGCAGCGATGTGCGCTGGATCGTTGAACAACACCCGCGTGGAGCCATCCGGCAGGCTTTGAAGCAGCACACGCCACGGCAGGTCCATGGTGCCGGAGTCGGCCGCCTGGAAGATGGGTGTGTGTCCGTCATGTCGCCCCAGCACCAGCACACGTGTTTCAGCAGCCGTGTCGGCATTCGACTCACGGGGAGCGGGCCCCGGCGTCGCTGCCGATGAAACGTCGGCCACCACCGGCATACCCTTGGCCCGCGCAGCACGTTGCAGTTGTTTCACAGTCTGGTCCAACGGCAGGCGGCTGGTCAGCGAGACCCAGCCTTGCCGCTCGAGGTCGGTGTCCACGGTTTCCGCGGCAGAAGCTGGCCACTGCCCCGCCGCCATCAGCACCAGGGCCATGCAGCCGCTCATCCAGTATCTCGACATGCGCATCGTGCACCTCCATGCTACAAGTCCGGTAGATGGCGGCCAGCCGCTGAAGTTCAAGGCTATCCTCGTTTCATTGCGTAAATGACCCAAACCATGCTGAACAGAGGCTCATTCCCCGACAGCGCCCTCGACAAGCCCCAGGGAGGCTGGCGCGAAAAGCTCTACATCATCATTTTCGAGGCGGACACCGCCGCCGGCCGGCGCTTCGACCAAGCGCTGATCCTGATCATCCTGCTCAGCGTGGCCGTGGTGATCCTGGACAGCATCAAGCCCTACGGTGGCCGGCTGGAGCTGCCCTTCGCCTCGCTGGAATGGCTGTTCACGGTGATCTTCACCACCGAATACGTGCTGCGCCTTCTTTGCGTGCGGCGCCCCATGGCCTACGCCACCAGTTTCTTCGGCATCATCGACCTGCTGTCCACCCTGCCGGCCTACCTGGCGCTGCTGGTGCCCGAGGCGCATGCGCTGATCGACGTGCGCATCCTGCGACTGCTGCGCGTGTTCCGCATCTTCAAGCTCACGGGCTACGTGGCCGAGTACACCTCGCTGGGCCGGGCGCTGATGGCTAGCCGGCGCAAGATCCTGGTGTTTTTGTCCTTCGTGCTGATGGTGGTGCTGGTGATGGGCTCGCTGATGTACGTGGTCGAAGGGCCGCAACACGGCTTCACCAGCATCCCCACCTCCATGTACTGGGCCGTGACCACGATGACCACCGTGGGCTTCGGTGACATCACGCCGCGCACGGACCTGGGCCGCTTCATCTCCTCGCTGATGATGCTGCTGGGGTGGGGCGTGCTGGCCGTGCCCACCGGCATCGTCACGGCCGAGATGACAGCCCAGCGCCAGCAGACGGTCAACGGCCTCCCCGTGCCCACCCGCACCTGCCAAGCTTGCTCGACCGAAGGCCACCCCATCTACGCCAGCTTCTGCTGGCGCTGCGGCGCCGCCCTGCCCGACCCGATGGACATCCCGCCCCAAACCTGAGCCTTCGGCAGAAGGCTCCTGCCGCCGTTTCCGCTTTTGCGAACCACCCTGACGATCTTGGGTCTTCCCGGCCGGTGGCGCACCCGATGGTGCTTATGATGGCGCCACGCCCCGAAACCCCCCTCGAATCCTACAAGGACAAGCCCATGAAAACGCGCGCCGCCGTGGCCTGGAAAGCCGGCCAACCCCTGACCATTGAAACCGTCGACCTGGAAGGTCCGCGCGAAGGCGAAGTGCTGGTGGAAATCAAGGCCACCGGCATCTGCCACACCGATTACTACACCCTCTCCGGCGCCGACCCGGAAGGCCTGTTCCCCGCCATCCTGGGCCATGAAGGCGCCGGCGTGGTGGTCGATGTCGGTCCGGGCGTGACCTCGCTGAAGAAGGGCGACCACGTCATCCCCCTCTACACGCCTGAATGCCGCCAGTGCAAGTTCTGCCTGAGCCGCAAGACCAACCTGTGCCAGAAGATCCGCAGCACGCAGGGCAAGGGCCTGATGCCCGACGGCACCTCGCGCTTCTCGCTCAATGGCGAGCCGCTGCTGCACTACATGGGCACCTCCACCTTCGCCAACCACATCGTGGCGCCCGAGATCGCCCTGGCCAAGATCCGTGAAGACGCCCCCTTCGAGACCGTCTGCTACATCGGCTGTGGCGTGACCACCGGCGTGGGCGCCGTGTTGTTCACCGCGCAGGTCGAAGCCGGCGCCAACGTGGTCGTGTTCGGCCTGGGCGGCATCGGCCTGAACGTGATCCAGGGCGCCAAGATGGTGGGCGCCGACAAGATCATCGGCGTGGACCTCAACCCCGCCCGCGAGGCCATGGCCCGCCAGTTCGGCATGACGCACTTCCTGAACCCGAAGGACATCGAGGCCGCCGGCGGCAACATCGTCGACGCCATCGTGCAGTTGACGGATGGCGGCGCCGACTACAGCTTCGAGTGCATCGGCAACACCAAGGTGATGCGCCAGGCGCTGGAGTGCACGCACAAGGGCTGGGGCCGCAGCATCATCATCGGCGTGGCCGAGGCCGGCGCCGAGATCAGCACGCGCCCCTTCCAGCTCGTCACGGGCCGCAAGTGGGAGGGTTCGGCCTTCGGCGGCGCACGCGGCCGCACCGACGTGCCCAAGATCGTCGACTGGTACATGGACGGCAAGCTCAACATTGACGACCTGATCACGCACAAGCTCAAGCTCGAACAGATCAACGAAGGCTTCGATTTGATGAAAAAGGGCGAATCCATTCGCTCGGTCGTGATCTACTGAGATCACTGACCCCGCCTGCGCGAGACAATTCGCGCAGGCCTGTTGTACCCGTCCGGTGTCCTGAAGGAGGCAGCACCATGATCGAAACCCTCAGCGAACACGGCTGCCACGGCGGCGTGCAGGGCTTCTATCGCCACAGTTCCAGCACCATCGGCCTGCCGATGAAGTTCTCGGTCTACCGGCCGCCGCAGGCCCTGGAAAACGGCGCCAGGCCCCTGCCTGTGCTGCTCTACCTGGCAGGCCTGACCTGCACCGAAGAAACCTTCCCGATCAAGGCCGGCGCGCAGCAGTACGCCGCCCAGCACGGCCTGATCCTGGTGGCGCCCGACACCAGCCCGCGCGACACAGGTATCTCCGAGGCCGATGCGGCCTGGGACTTCGGCACCGCCGCCGGCTTCTACATCGACGCCACGCAGGCGCCCTGGCACAGGCACTGGCGCATGGAGAGCTACCTCACGCTGGAGCTGCTGCCCCTGGTGCTGGATCGCTTCAAGGGCCGTGAGGACCGCGTCGGCATCTTCGGCCACTCGATGGGTGGCCACGGCGCACTGACCCTGGCACTGAAGTACCCCGAGCTGTTCCACAGCGTATCGGCCTTCGCGCCGATTGCCGCGCCCAGCCACTGCCCCTGGGGGCGCAAGGCCTTCACCGGCTACCTGGGTGAAGACCCCAGCGCCTGGCGCAGGCACGACGCCACCGAGCTGGTCAACGATGGCGGCTACTGCCCGCCCATCCTGATCGACCAGGGCCTGGCTGACAAATTCCTGGCCGACCAATTGCACCCGCACCTCTTCGAGAACGCCTGCAAGCAGATGGGCCAGCCGCTCACCTTGCGCCGCCATGCCGGCTACGACCACGGCTACTACTTCATCTCGACCTTCATGCGCGACCACATCGAGCACCACGCGGCCACACTCAACGCCACGGTCAGCGCCACGCCATGAACCTCTACACCGCCATCCAGGCCGCGTTGCCGCCGCAGCTCGACGAGCCCGCCATCCTCACCGATGGCGGCCTGGCCTACACCTGGGGCGACCTGGAGCAGGCCACGGCCATGCTGGCCAACCTGCTGGAGAGCCTCAAGCTGCGCGGCAAGGGCGGCCGCCCGCCGGTGGTGGCCGCGCACGTCGACAAATCCGTCGAGGCGCTGCTGCTGTACCTGGCCACGCTGCGCGCGGGTGCCGTCTTCCTACCGCTGAACCCAGCCTACCGCGCCGCCGAGCTGGATTACTTCGTCGAAGATGCCCAGCCCGCTGTGCTGGTGTGCCGATCCGAGGATCTGGACTGGGTGACGCCGCTGGCCGCGCACCGCAACGTGGGCCACCTGTTCACGCTGAACGACGACCGCAGCGGCAGCCTGCTCACGCACGCCGCGCAGATGCCCGTGCAGCACACCGTGGCCACGCGCGAGGCCGACGACCTGGCCGCCATCCTCTACACCTCCGGCACCACCGGCCGCAGCAAGGGCGCCCTGCTCACGCACGGCAACCTGCTGAGCAACGCGCGCACCCTGCTTCGCCATTGGGATTGGCGCACCGACGACGTGCTGGTGCACGCCCTGCCCATCTTCCACATCCACGGCCTGTTCGTGGCGGGGCACTGCGCGCTGCTGTCGGCCACGCCCATGCGTTGGATCGGCAAGTTCGACGCCACCAAGGTGATCGCGCAGATCAAGGACACGCAGGGCCCGCGCGCCAGCGTGTTCATGGGCGTGCCCACCATGTACGGCCGACTGCTCGCCGATGGTGGCCTCACGCCCCAGTCCGCGGCGCACATGCGCGTGTTCATCAGCGGCTCGGCGCCGCTGTCGGCCACCGCCGCCGATGCCTTCGTGCATGCCACGGGCCACGCCATCCTGGAGCGCTACGGCATGAGCGAGACCGGCATGCTGTGCTCCAACCCCTGCCGCAGCACCGAAGGTGCCCGCCTGCCCGGCAGCGTGGGCCCGGCCCTGCCCGGCGTGGGCGTGCGCATCACCGACGACCACGGCCAGCCCTGCCCGCAAGGCGATGCCGGCCATGTGGAAGTGCGCGGTCCCAACGTGTTCAAGGGCTACCTCGGCATGCCCGACAAGACCCGCGAGGCCTTCACCACCGACGGCTGGTTCCGCACGGGCGATGTCGGCCGCATCGACGAGGACGGCTACGTGCACCTGGTCGGCCGCGCGCGCGACCTGATCATCACCGGCGGCTTCAACGTCTACCCGGCCGAGGTCGAGGCGCATCTGGACCGCCTGCCCGGCGTGATCGAATCGGCCGTGATCGGCGTGCCCCACCCGGATTTCGGCGAAGGCGTGGTCGGCGTGCTGGTCACGCCCAAGGGCGTCGCCTTGGACGAAGCCGCGCTGCTGGCCTCGCTCAAGGACACCATCGCCGGCTTCAAGGTGCCCAAGCGCCTGATCTTCACCGACGATTTGCCCCGCAACGCCATGGGCAAGGTGCAGAAGAACCTGCTGCGCCAGCAATACAACCACACCTTCGACTGAGGCCCGCCACATGCTGAGATTCTTCAGTTGGACCCCACGGCCGTCCGACGGGACGGTCGTCGCGCCTGACGAACGCCTGCCCTGGCCGCCCACCATCGCCATGGGCATCCAGCACGTGGTGGCCATGTTCGGCGCCACGGTGCTCGCGCCCATCCTGATGGGCTTCGATCCGAACATCGCCGTGCTGATGAGCGGCATCGGCACGCTGATCTTCTTCCTGATCACCCAGGGCAAGGTGCCCAGCTACCTGGGCTCGAGCTTCGCCTTCATCGGCGTGGTCATCGCGGCCACGGGCTACGCCGGCACGGGGCCGAACACCAACATCGGTCCGGCGTTGGGCGGCATCATTCTGTGCGGGCTGGTCTACACGCTCATCGGCTTTGCCGTGCAGGTGGCCGGCTCCGGCTGGATCGAGCGCTTCACGCCGCCCGTGGTCACCGGCACCATCGTGGCCGTGATCGGGCTGAACCTGGCCGCGATCCCGATCAAGAACATGGCCGCCAGCCACTTCGATGCCTGGATGCAGCTGGTGAGCTTTTCCTGCGTGGCGCTGGTGGCCGTGTTCACGCGCGGCATGCTGCAGCGCCTGCTGATCCTGGTGGGCCTGATCCTGGCCAGCCTGGTCTACGTGGTGCTGACCAACGGGCTGGGCCTGGGCAAGCCGGTGGACCTCAGCGGCATCGCTGCGGCGGCCTGGTTCGGCCTGCCCACCTTCCACGCGCCCGTGTTCACGGGCAGCGCGGCGCTGCTGATCGTGCCGGTCGTGGTCATCCTGGTGGCCGAGAACCTGGGCCACATCAAGGCCGTCACGGCCATGACGGGCCGGGACATCGACCAGTACATGGGCCGCGCCTTCATCGGCGATGGTGTCGCGACCATGGTCAGCGGTTCGGCCGGCGGCACCGGCGTCACCACCTACGCCGAGAACATCGGCGTGATGGCCGCCACCAAGATCTACTCGACCGCGGTGTTCGTGGTGGCCGCGCTGGTGGCCATCGCGCTGGGCTTCTCGCCGAAGTTCGGCGCCGTCATCCAGGCGATCCCGCTGCCGGTGATGGGCGGCGTCTCCATCGTGGTGTTCGGCCTGATCGCCGTGGCCGGCGCCAAGATCTGGGTCGACAACAAGGTCGATTTCTCGGACAACCGCAACCTGATGGTGGCGGCGATCCCGCTGGTGCTGGGCACCGGGGGCTTCGCCCTGCACTTCGGCAACTTCGAGCTGGGCGGCATTGGCACGGCCACCTTCGCGGCCATCATCCTGTATGCGCTGCTCAGCCTGGGCCATCCTGACGATCAACAAGCCTGAACGAGGAGCACTCATGAGCCTGAACATCCCTTCCCTCAAGGACAAGGTCAGCCCCGAAGAGTGGCAACTGCGCACCGACCTGGCCGCCTGCTACCGCCTGGTCGCCCTGTACGGCTGGAGCGATCTGGTCTTCACGCACATCTCGGCGCGCATCCCGGGGCCGGAGCACCACTTCCTGATCAACCCCTACGGGCTGATGTTCGACGAGATCACCGCGTCCAGCCTGGTCAAGGTCGACCAGGACTGCAACAAGCTCAGCGAATCGCCCTTCCCCGTGAACCCGGCCGGCTTCACCATCCACAGCGCGGTGCATGCCGTGCGCGAGGACGCCGGCTGCGTGCTGCACACGCACACGCGCGCTGGCGTGGGCGTATCGGCGCAGAAGGCCGGCGTGCTGCCCATCTCGCAGCAAAGCACCTTCGTGCTGGCCTCGCTGGCCTACCACGAGTACGAAGGCGTGGCCTTCCGCGAAGATGAAAAGCCGCGCCTGCAGGCCGACCTGGGCGAGGCCAACTTCCTGATGCTGCGCAACCACGGCCTGCTGACGGTGGGCCGTACCGTGGCCGATGCCTTCCTGGCCATGTACATCTTCGAGAGCACCTGCCAGATCCAGCTGGCCGCGCAATCCGGCGGTGCTGAGCTCACGCGGGTGCACCCGCAGATCGTCGAAGGCGTGGGCCATGCGATGAAGGTGCAGACCGGCGGCATGGGTGGCGCCTTCGTGTGGCCCTCGCTGCTGCGCAAGGTCGAGCGCCAGGCGCCTGACTACAAGAACTGAGCGGGGCCGGCACGCATGAACAAGCTGTGGGTGATCATCACCCTGGTGATCGCGGCGCTGGGCCTGTCCACGCTGATCGTGGTGGGCGGCGACATGGTCAAGGGCTACGACCCGAAGGCCAATGCCGCCTCCGGTGCCGACGTGGGCACGCCCTGGCAGATCGATCAGGTGGCGCAAGGCCGCACGCGCGTGGCCGGCCTGGTACTGGCCCTGCCGGGCCAGCCTCAAACGGGTGACGGCACCCTGGCCGACGTGCTGCGCCTGTGGCCCGACAAGACCCAGGTGGCCGTGGTGGCCTCGCCCGACGAGGTCGGGGCACTCGAAGCCTTCGTCGACCCGGCCATGCTGGGCTTCGTGGGCGGCAAGCTGGTGCTGAGCCTGCAGATGGACCCGGTGCGCATCGCCGATTTCAAGCGGCGCGCGGCCAAGGTCGATTTCATGGAAAGCACCACGCGCAAGTTCACGCTCTCGGCCGATGATCTGGAGGCGGCCAAGGCGGCCCCCATCGTGGCCGCGGCCTTCGTGCCCCAGGCCCAGCTGGATGCCGACACGGTGATCGGCCGCTTCGGCCAGCCCGCCCAGCGCCTGCCCGGCAGCGGGGGCAGCGAGCACCTGCTCTACCCCGAGCAGGGCGTGGACGTGGTCATCTCGCCC
>CALAKR010000025.1 GCA_937923225.1 uncultured Aquabacterium sp.
GATGGAGAAGGAACTGGGCGACAAGGTCAAGACCACCTTCGTCGAGAAGGTGCCCGAAGGCCCCGAGGCCGAGCGCGTGATCCGTGACCTGGTCAGCCAGGGCAACACCCTGATCTTTGGCACCACCTTCGGCTACATGGAGCCCATGCTGAAGGTTGCGGCCGACAACCCGAACGTGAAGTTCGAGCACGGCACCGGCTACAAGACCGCGCCCAACATGCGCACCTACGACGCCCGCACCTATGAAGGCGCGTACATGGCCGGCGTCATCGCGGGCAGCGTCACCAAGTCCAACACGCTGGGCGTGGTGGGCTCGATCCCCATCCCCGAGGTGATCCGCAACATCAACTCGTTCACGCTGGGCGCGCAGAGCGTCAACCCCAAGATCAAGACCAAGGTCGTGTGGGTCAACGCCTGGTTCGATCCTCCCAAGGAAAGCGAAGGCGCACAGAGCCTGCTGAACCAGGGCGCCGACGTGCTGTTCCAGAACACCGACTCCAGCGCCGTGCTGCAGGCCGCCGAGAAGGCTGGCAAGCACGCCTTCGGCTGGGATTCGGACATGAGCAAGTTCGGCCCGAAATCGCACCTGGCCTCGGCCGTGATCAACTGGGGCCCGTACTACACCAAGGCCGCCAAGGACGTGCTGGAAGGTACCTGGCAGACCGGTGGCGTGTGGTGGGGCGTGAAGGAAGGCGCCATCGACCTGGTGTCCATCTCCGACACGGTGCCCGGTGACGTGAAGGCCAAGATCGAGACGATCAAGAACGGCCTGAAGGACGGCAGTTTCGTGATCTGGAAGGGCCCGGTCGTGGGTCAGGACGGCAAGGAAGTGCTGGCCAAGGACGCCGTCGCCGACGACAAGTTCCTGGGTGGCATCAACTTCTACGTCAAGGGCGTGGAAGGCTCCGTGCCCTCCGGCAAGTGATGAAGGGCATCACGCAGCCACGGTGAACCCCCGATGCGCGTGATGTCAAAGGCCGCCGCTCATCCCGGCGGCCTTTTGTTTTGACCGATGATGGTTTCCCGTTGAGTTGAAAGAAAGCCTCCCCATGAGCGCCGCCGTATCCCCCGTTGCCAACATCGCAGCCGCGCGACTGCCCGAGCTGCTCAAGGCCATGCCCAAGGCCGAACTGCACATGCACATCGAGGGCTCGCTCGAGCCGGAGCTGATCTTCTCGCTGGCGCAGCGCAATGGCGTTGCCCTAAGCTACCCCAGCGTGGAGGCGCTGCGTGCGGCCTATGCCTTCACGGATCTGCAGAGCTTCCTGGACATCTACTACGCAGGTGCCTCGGTGCTGCTCAAGGAAGATGATTTCCACGACATGGCCTGGGCCTACCTGCTCAAGGCGCAGGAGGACAACATCCGTCATACGGAGCTGTTCTTCGATCCGCAGACGCACACGGATCGTGGCGTGCCGTTCGAGGTGGTGATCAAGGGCCTGAGCCGTGCCTGTGCGCGCGCCAAGGCCGAGCTGGGCGTGAGCGCTTCGCTGATCATGTGCTTCCTGCGCCACCTGTCGGAAGAAGCCGCCTTCGAGACACTGGAGGCTTCGTTGCCTTACCGCGAGCATTTCATCGGCGTGGGCCTGGATTCGGGCGAGCGTGGCAACCCGCCGGAGAAGTTCGCGCGCGTGTTCGCCAAGTGCCGAGAACTGGGCCTGCACCTGGTGGCCCATGCGGGTGAGGAAGGCCCGGCCCAGTACATCATCGATGCGCTGGACGTGCTGCACGCCGAGCGCATCGACCATGGTGTGCGGTGCGTGGAAGACCCGGCCTTGGTGGCACGCCTGGCCAAGCAGGGCACGGCGCTGACTGTCTGCCCCCTCTCCAACATCAAGCTGTGCGTGTTCGACAAGATGGACCAGCACAATCTGGGGCATCTGCTCGAACAGGGCCTGAAGGTCACCATCAACTCGGACGACCCGGCCTACTTCGGCGGCTACCTCAACCAGAACTTCCTGGAAACCTTCGACGCGCTGGATCTGGATGCCCAGGCCGCCTACACCCTGGCGCGCAACAGCTTCGAAGCGAGCTTCGTGCCCCAGGCCGACAAGGCCCGCTGGATCGCGGAGCTGGACGACACCTTCAAGCGCTTCGCGCAGTGAGCAGGGCGGTCTTGAGGGCCGCGGCGCCGGGCCCGAAGGCATAGGCATCCAGCGCCAGGCAACCGAACTCCACCGCTTCATGCAGGCGCACAGCGGCCTGGGGCTCGGGCTCGGCGCTTGAGGCGCCTGCACCCGCGGCCAGATAGAAGGGCCGCCAGTGCTCGTCGGTGGGGTGCATCTCCACGGCATAGGGCGCTTGGCGGCGGTAGTCCCACAGCGCGGGCCAGTCGCCAGCGGCGGCGTGCGCGGCCACCCATTGGCGGAAGGCCGCGCTTTCAGGGTCTTCGGGCATGTCGACCAGGCCGGCCTGCAGCCGGCCGCTGCCGAACACGCGCCGCAGGTTGTGCGTGAGGCTGCCGGTGCCGATCACCTGCACATCGGCCGGCAGGCCTTTCAGGGCCTGGCCCATGCGCCACAGGGCCTCGGGGCTGGCCGAGGCCGGCAGGCTCAGCGGCACCACGGGGATGTCCGCCTGGGGCCACATGTGCATCAGGGCGGTCCAGATGCCGTGGTCCAGCCCGCCTTCGTCCAGCAGCGGCACCTCGAACCCGGCATGCGCCAGGCAGGCCTGCGCCAGCCGTGCCACGGCGGGATCACCGGGCGCGTCGTAGCGCAGTTCGTAGAGCGCGGGTGGGAAGCCACCGAAATCATGGATGGTGTGGTGGCGGCTGGCGCCCAGCAG
>CALAKR010000026.1 GCA_937923225.1 uncultured Aquabacterium sp.
ATGGTGACGGGGCGCACGGGTGCGTTGGGGAACACGAAGCGCACCGGGCCCACGGCCGACAGGTCCAGTTCGTCGCAGATGGGCACGAAATCATTGCCATCGGCGCCCAGGCCGTGCAGCACGATGATGGTGGCGGCGGGCGGAACGCCGGGGTCGATGTCGAGGGTCTCGAGTGGCATGGTGCGGCTTGGTTGGCGAGCGACAGAGGCGGCCAAAATGCAGCCGTCGCCTACATGCTAACGGCCCCGCAGCCTGGATGCCGACTCAAGGTTGTTCAGCGGAAGAACACCTCATAAGGCCTCAGCACGCGGGCCAGCGTGGCCGCAGGCAAGGCGCAACCCGTCTGGCTGGACGGATCCGGGCGGGTCTGGCTGGCGAAGGCCCGGGCGGCCAGGCGCTTGCGCTGCTCCAGATCGGGCGACAGCGGCAGGCGGCATGCACGGGCCCAGGGCAGACGCGGATCACCGGGGCGCGCCCAGTGCCAGGCGCTGATGGGCATCTCCAGCAAGGTGGCGCCCACCTGGGCGCACGCGGCGGCGCAGGCGCGGCCGGTGGCCTCATGGTCCGGGTGCCCGTCATGGCGCCAGGTGGTGATCACCACATCGCTGGGCCGCAACTGGGGCACCAGCGCCCAGATCATGGGCGCTTCAAGATCAGCGAGGTGGCCATCCGGCAGGCCCAGGCGGTGCAACTGGATGCGCGACAGCCCCAGCAGCGCCAGTGCCCGCACGGTTTCCATCGGGCGCTCCTGCGCCAGGCGCTCCGGCGTCCAGCGGCGTGAGCCCGGGTGGCTGGCCGCCCCATCGGTGACCGGCACCACCAGCACCTCGCGGCCCTGGCGGGCCAGCAGGGCCATCAGCCCGCCCGCGCCCAGCACCTCGTCATCCGGGTGAGGAGAGACGATCACAGCGCGTCGCCCCAGGGGCACCAGCGTCTCGACCGTGACGGGCGGCAAGGCGCCCAGGTGCCGGCATTGCCGCCACGCCGCTTCAGGCGTGCCGCGGCCCTCCAGGCGCACCGGCGCAGGCATCGGCACGGGCCGGGCGGCCACCGCAGATTCGAATCTTTCCAACACGACAGCCATGCGCCTCTCCCGATGCAGCCAGGGTTACCGAACCCAGGTGATCTTGGCGGGCGCATGTCATCTTGCCCATCAGCCGATGGTGCATGTGCGTGTCGGGCATGCCCTACAAGCCCCCCCCACACACCCATAGACGCATGCGCCGTTTGGATCACAGCGTGACGCGCAGGAAGCGTTCGAACTCGTCGGCGGGCATGGGCTTGGCGAACAGGTAGCCCTGCCCGTGGTCGCAGCCGACGCTGGCCAGCAGGGCGCATTGCTCGGCCGTCTCCACCCCTTCGGCGATCACCGTCATGCCCAGGTCATGGGCCATGGCCACGATGGCGCGGCACAGCACCATCGCCGTCGAGCCGGGTTTGAGATCGCGCACGAAGGCCTGGTCGATCTTCAGGAAATCGATCGGGAAGTGCTGCAGGTAGGACAGCGAGGAGTAGCCCGTGCCGAAATCGTCCAGCGACAGCGCCATGCCCGCGTCACGCAGGGATTGCAGCTGGCGTGACAGCTCATCACTGGGATCCAGCAGCAAGCCCTCGGTGATCTCCACCGACAAGGCATTGCCCGGCAGCCCGATGGCATGCAGGTGATCCGCCCAGTCCAGCCGCGGCGCGTCGCTGTCGCGGAACTGCAGGGGCGACTTGTTCACGCTGACCTGGAAGTCCGCATGAAAGAGCGAGCGCCAGCGCAGCACCTGGCCCGCCGCCTGGCGGAAGGCCCAATCACCGATCTCGTCGATCTGGCCGCTGGATTCGGCGATGGGGATGAACACCGCCGGGCCGACCGGGCCCAGCACCGGATGGCGCCAGCGCAGCAGGGCCTCGGCCTTGTGCACCCGCCCGTGGCCAGCGTGACGATGGGCTGGTAGTGCACGCTGAGCTGGCCATCGCTGAGCGCGGTGCGCAGGTCGGTGGCCACGCGCATGTGCAGGCGCGCCGCGGCCTCCATCTCGGCCGTGAAGTGGCAGAAGCGGCGGCGCCCCGCATCCTTGGCGGCGTACAGGGCCTGGTCGGCCTGCTTGAGCAGGGCTTCGATGTCGGTGCCGTCCTGCGGGGCCTGGGTGATGCCAATGCTGGCTGACACATAGGCGCGCTCGCCGCGCAGGCGGAAGGGCTGCACCAGCAGGTCGATGATCTGGCGGGCCACGTGGTCGACTCGCTCCATGTCGCACACGCGCGGTATCACCACGGTGAACTCATCACCGCCCAGGCGGGCCACGGTGTCCGAGTCGCCCACGCACTGGCGGATGCGGCGCGCCGCCTCGGTCAGCAGCAGATCGCCCAGGTCGTGGCCCAGGGTGTCGTTGACTTCCTTGAAGTGGTCCAGGTCGATGAACATCAGCGCCACGACATGGCCATCGGCCGCGCTGGCAGCCAGGGCCTGCTCCAGGCGCTGGCGCAGCAACTGCCGGTTGGGCAGGCCGGTCAGGCTGTCGTAGTGCGCCTGCTGCCAGATCAAGGCCTCGGCCTTCTTGCGCTGGCCGATGTCACGGGCCACCCAGGCGGCGTGGCGGGCTTCACCCTGCTCGTCCAGGATGGGGGTGATGTCCTGCTCCAGCCAGAAGGCGCCGCCGGCGCGGTCGTGCACCACCAGCTCGATGCGGATGGGCTCGCCGACGCGCACGGCCTGGTCGATGCGCTGGCGGTGCTCGGCCGCGGTGTCCGGCCCATACAGCAAGGCATGGGGCTGGCCCAGCACCTGTTCGCGCGCATGACCTGTACGGCGCAGGAAGGCCTCGTTGGCAAAGACGATGCGCGAGCCCGCCGGGCTGTCCGGCTCACGCAGGGTGATCATCACCAGGTCATTGATGCGGGCCGCGGCCGCGCTGGTCAGGTGCAGTTCCTGGTTGGCCAGGCTCAGCGAGTCGGCAATTTGCCGGTGGCGTGTCAGGCTGCGGTCCAGCCCGGCCAGCAGCGCCGCGCACGACAGCGTGATCATGGCGCCCACGAAGGCGAAGTTGACCGTGACCACCGTCCACTTGACCAGGGGCTGGTCATCGAAGCCCGGCGTCGGAAAGCGCGCATCGACCATCCAGCCCAGCACCAGCAGTGTGAGCGCGCTCACCACCAGTGCCAGCAGCGCGGGCCGCATGCCCAGCAGCAAGGCCGCCATGGCCGGGAAGGCCAGCAGGTAGATCTGGCTGACCGGCCCCACCGTGAGCATCAGCCACAGGCCCACCGCGTACATCAGGCCCAGCAGGCTCCAGGCGCGCAGGCGGTAATCCAGCGTGCGGCGGCGCCACACGAAGGCCACCCAGGCCAGGGCCAGCACATCCATCACCGCCACGGAGGGGTGTCCCTGGTGGAAGGCCAGGACCGCACTGGGCACCGCCGCCACCGAGCCCAACACCAGCACCACCGCCAGGATGGTCGACAGCAGACGCTCGCGCCAATGGCGCATGTCCATGGGCGTCTGGGGCTCGGCCCTCAAGGTCTGGTGGATCGATCGGAACACGCTCAACGACAGCTCCCCCACACGTCTGTGCGTGCGTGATCAGCGCATCGGGTGGGTGCCCGGGCTACGGGCGCGCAGAACCCGGCGGCGCGCCGGATACGCGCACATCCTCTGCTTTATCGGCCAGCGCCGCCGCTGGTTGAGCCGGAATTGACGGCGCCCTGGGGCGCGACGGGCATGCCCTCCTCGTCGATCGAGTGGGCCTCCTTGCGCGCGCCGGCCGTCTTGGCCCGTTCCGCCAGTTGCGCATAGAACGCGGCCAGCTCGCGCAGATCCTGCTCGCACATGCTTTCGATACCGATCATGCGGTTGCTGGCCTCACGGTGGGCCGCCAGCAGTTCGTTGAGTTTGAGGTGAATCGCCACGCTGTCCTTGTTCTGGCTCTGCTGGATCAGGAACACCATCAGGAAGGTGACGATGGTCGTGCCGGTGTTGATCACCAACTGCCACGTCTCCGAGAACCCGAACAGCGGTCCGGAAATCGCCCAGGTCAACACCATCGCCAACGCGCCGGAAAACACAAGGGGTGATCCCGCCCAGCGCGTGACGCTGGCGGCAAAGCGGTCGAAGGCCGACAGCACGGCCGAGTGGGACACGTGCGTAAGGCTGTTGGTGCTGGGCATGGAGCCCAGCGCACGGCCGATGTGCTTGAGCGAAGGACGGTGATGGGCGTGCTGCGTCATGGTGATCCAGACAGGCTTGTGGATGAACCTCATCTTGCGCAGGCACGCTTCACGCCGGAATCAGGCAAGCACGCGCGCCTGTGTCGGCCTGCGCCTACGCCGCGCGTCGGACAACGCCCTGCGTTTAAGCCCGGTCGCCGCACATAGCCCTACGGTGCAGTGGGGTTTGCCAAGGCTGAAATCGTTTCAAGACGACTGGTCATATAGTTCATCCATGCCCCGCACTGCCGACCCCACCGACATCCCGCGCCGACTGGCCGAGGCCGGCTATGCCCTGTTCCAGCAGAACGGCTACAACGCGACCGGCATCCAGCAGATCACCGATCAAGCCGGCGTGCCCAAAGGCTCGTTCTACAACCACTACGAGAGCAAAGAGGCGTTTGCGGCCCAGGTGCTGCGCAACTACGGCAAGTGGATGACCGCCGCCTGGAGCGCCAGCCTGAAGGACGCGCCCGCCTCGCCGCTGGCCACGCTGCACCACGTGTTCGCCCAATTCATTGCCCACCACGAGAAGCAAGGCTGCCAGGGCTGCCTGGTGGGCAACTTTGCCGCCGAGGTGGCCGAGGCCAGCGAGCCCTGCCGGATCGAACTGGCCACCGTGCTGGACGACTGGCGCGAGCGCATGGCCGGCCTGATCACGCAAGCTCAAGAGGCGGGTGAACTGCGCAGTGACGTCGATGCGCACACCCTGGCCAATTTCTTCTGGGACGCCTGGGAAGGTGCCGTGCTGCGCAGCAAGATCGTGCGCAACGTGCAACCCCTGCGCGACGTGCTGCGCCTGCTGCTGGACGGCTTCTACCGGCCTTGAGTTAAGCCCTCCCCCTCCATCCACACACTTTCTCGGTGGCTTCTGGCAACAGAAGCCACCCGGTTTCCTGCCGCCTGTTCGCGGCGTTTCTCACCGGTCTCATCACCTGACCTGCCACCCCGGAGTTTTCGAATGGCCAACCAAGAGCAAACCCAAGAGCCGCTGTTCCAGCCCTTCAAGCTGGGCAACATCACGCTGTCCAACCGCATGGCCATGGCGCCGCTGACGCGCAACCGTGCCGAGGCCGGCAACGTGCCCGGCCCGATGACCATCGAGTACTACGCCCAGCGCGCCTCGGTCGGCCTGATCATCGCCGAGGCCACCCAGGTGTCGGCCCAGGCCCAGGGCTATGTCGCCACGCCCGGCGTGCACTCGCCCGAGCAGATCGCCGCCTGGCGCAAGGTGACCGATGAGGTGCACGCCCGCGGCGGCCACATCTACCTGCAGATGTGGCACACCGGCCGCATGTCGCACACGGCCTTCCAGCCGGGCGAGCAAGCCCCCGTGGCGCCCTCGGCCATCCGTGCCCAGGCCAAGACCTTCATCCCCGGCCAGGGCTATGTGGACACCTCCACGCCCCGCGCGCTGGAGACCAGCGAGATCGCCGGCATCGTGGCTGATTTCCGCAGCGCCGCCCGCCACGCCATCGAGGCCGGCTTCGACGGCATCGAGATCCACGGCGCACACGGCTACCTGCTGGACGCCTTCCTGCGCGACGGATCCAACAAGCGCACCGACCAATATGGCGGCTCCATCGAGAACCGCGCGCGCTTCCTGCTGGAAGTGATGGCCGCCGTGATCGCCGAGATCGGCGCCGACAAGGTGGGCGTGCGCCTGTCGCCCGTGTCACCCGTGAACGATTCGAACGAGAGCAATCCGCAGCCCCTGTTCGAACACGTGGTGCGCGAGCTGGAAAAGCTGCACCCCGTGTACATCCACGTGGTTGAAGGCCACACCGGTGGCCCGCGTGACAACGCCCCGTTCGACTACGAAGCCATCCGCAAGCTCTACAGCGGTGTCTGGATGGTGAACAACGGCTACGACAAGGCCATGGCCAACGAAGCCATCGCCAGCGGCAAGGCTGATCTGGTCTCCTTTGGCCGCCTGATGATCACCAACCCCGACCTGCCCCGCCGCTTCAAGGAAAACGCGCCGCTCAACGAGCTGTTCAAGGACGCGCCCCTGTACGGTGGCGTGGGCCCGCACGGCTACACGGACTATCCGGCCCTGGCCTGAGCCCGTGAACAGATGATCAGTTGACGCGCGGCGCCGGTGGCGCTCAAGCTACCAGCCGCGCCAGCAAGGGCGTCAGCAGCACCAGCACGATGCCCGAGAAGATCATCACCAGGCTGGAGATGGCGCCCTGCTGAGGGCCCATCTGCCACGCCTTGGCGGTGCCCACCCCATGGGCGCCCGCACCGAAGGCCGCGCCTTCGGACACCGGGTGACGGATGCCCGCCCACCACAGCCAGCCCTGCCCCACCAGCATGCCGAACACGCCGGTCACCAGCACGGCCAGCACCGCCAGTTCGGGCTGACCGCCCAGGGCCTGGGCCGCCGGCATCGCAAACGGTGATGACACGGAACGCGGCAGCAAGGTCAGCATCACTTCGCGCGGCAGATCCAGCCACAGCGACAGCAGCCAGGAGCTGCCCACGCCCACCACCACGCCCGTGGCCACGCCCGCCGCCAAAGTCAGCGGGTAACGCGCGATCACATGGCGCTGCTGGTAGATCGGCAGCGCGAAGGCCACTGTGGCCGGCCCCAGCAGCCAGGTCAGCCAGCGCGATTGCGACCAGTAGGCCTCGTACGTGGTGCCCGTGGCCAGCACCAGCGCCAGCAACACGATGGGCGTCACCAGGATCGGCGACAGCCAGATGCGCGGGCGGCGCAGGAACAGGCGCTTGGCGCCTACATAGAGCGCCACCGTGGTCAGCAGCCAGGCCAGGCCGATCCACAGCGGCGTCGCAGCCGACAAGGCGGGATGACTCATCGCTGGGCCTCGGGCAACTCAGGCAACCCCTTCGCGCCCCGCCCGCCTTCCCAGCGGATCGCGCGCTCGACCACGGCCGCCACGGCCAGCATCACGCCCAGCGTGCCCAGCACGATGATCGCGGCCAGCTTCAGGCCAGTCCAGCCCAGCAGTTCCGGGTGGTTCAGCACGGCCATCAGCGGCGGGGTGAAGAACAGCAGCATCTCGCCCAGCAGCAGTTTGGCGCCGGCATCGATGCGGCCCTGGGGCAGCCAGCCGGCCAGCATCAGCGCCGTGACCACGATCAGCCCCACCACACCACCGGGCAGCGGCAGGTGCAGCAGCCGCACCACCGCATCGCAAGCCCACCACACGGCAACGAAAAAGCCCGCCTGGATCAGGGCGGGCATGGCGGTCGACGGCTTGAACATGGGCAGGCAGGTACTACGGACGAGGTGCAATTCTAAGTGTTTACCCCATGCCCGAGCCCCCACCTGGGCCATGTCCTCAAAGCCAAGATTCAGCTGCGGCGCCCCCTCGCCAAGGGCCCCCTGTGTCCGTAGACTTTGCTGCATTGCAACAAGCATGGGCACGGGGACGCCGAGATGGGATTGCTGGGCATCGTGATGGGGCTGGGCCTGCTGGCCTGGCTGTCGTACCGCGGCTGGAGCGTGCTGGTGCTGGCGCCCGCCGGGGCCCTGGTGGCCGCAGCCTTCTCGGGCGAGCCACTGTTGGCGCACTGGACGCTCACCTTCATGACCGCCGCCGCAGGCTTCATGGCGCAGTTCTTCCCGCTGTTCCTGCTGGGCGCCATCTTCGGCAAGCTGATGGACGACAGCGGCGCGGTGCAGGGCATCGCCCGCTGGATGACCGAGACGCTGGGCACCGAGCGCGCCATGCTGGCCGTGGTGCTGGCCGGCGCGCTGGTCACCTACGGCGGCGTGAGCCTGTTCGTGGCCTTCTTCGTGCTGGCGCCGATGGCGCAGGCCGTGTTCCGCGCGGCGGATCTGCCGCAGCGCCTGATGCCGGCGGCCATCGCCCTGGGCACCTCCACCTTCACGATGACGGCCCTGCCCGGCACGCCAGCCATCCAGAACGCCATCCCCATGCCCTTCTTCGGCACCACGGGTTTTGCAGCGCCCGGCCTGGGCCTGATCGCCGCCGCCGTGATGTTGAGCACCGGTATGTGGTGGCTGGCCCGCGCGCAGAAGATCGCGCGGCTGGCCGGTGAAGGCTACCGCCCGGGCTCCCGACCACAGGCCACGGCCGACGACCCGCTGGTGCGCGAGCGCGGCAGCACCGCCACGCACTTCGACCCGGCCGAGGCCGCGCCGCGCGGCGCCTCACGCCCTGCCCCGCCCGCCAACAATGAGCTGCCCGGCATCGTGGTGTCGATGGCGCCACTGGTGGTCGTGGTGCTGGTCAACCTGCTGTGCAGCCTGTGGCTGCTGCCGCGCCTGGACACCAGCTACCTGGCCGAGGCGCGCTTTGGCAGCATCTCGCTGAGCCACATGGGCGGCGTTTGGGCCGTGCTGCTGGCCCTGGCCGCCGGCATCCTCACGCTGCTGGCCCTGCAGCGCCCACGCCTGGCCAGCCCCAAGGCCAGCATCGACGCGGGTGCCAACGCCGCTGTGCTGCCCGTGCTGTCGGTGGCCAGCCTGGTGGGCTTCGGCGCGGTGGTCGCGGCCCTGCCCGCCTTCGCGTCCGTGCGCGACTGGGTGCTGGGCCTGGGCGGCGGGCCGCTCGTGTCGCTGGCCCTGTCCACCAACATCCTGGCAGCGCTCACCGGCTCGGCCTCGGGCGGGTTGACGATTGCCCTCGACGCCCTGGGCGCCACCTACCTGCAACTGGCCCAGCAGACCGCGCTGGACCCGGCCCTGCTGCACCGCGTGGCCGTGATCGGCGCGGGCACGCTCGACAGCCTGCCCCACAACGGCGCAGTGGTCTCGCTGCTGGCTGTGTGCGGCTGCACGCACCGCGACAGCTACCTCGACATCGTGATGGTGGGCGTGATCGGCCCGATCATCGCGCTGGTGGCGGTGATCGCGCTGGGCTCGCACTTCGGCAGCTTCTAGCCTGGGCCAAGGCCCTCGGGTTTCCACTTAAATCCGCATGACCCCGCCTGATCGGCCCGCGCCGGGGCGGTCTTAGTTGACACAACCGAGCGATCCCCCGGGTGTCAAACACCTGTTGGCTGTGTGAGGATTTGGCCTGAGCCGGATGTCCGGCAACAGCAGTACCCACTTCCCCCTTGATGCTCGGCGGTCGCCTCACCTCGTTCTCACAACCCCTGCACGGCCTGGCGGTCAGCGACAAGCACCGCCGCCGGGTCAAGGCCTTGCTGCTGTTCGGCAGCACCATGTGCATCCTGCTGGGCCTGGGCTGGGGCGGCTATTACCTGCTCAAGGCCAAGTGGCTGCTGATGTCGATGGACCTGGCCCTGGCCACCATCGGCGCCATCGCGCTGGGCTGCACGCTGACGGAACGCACCCGCCTGGCCGCGCTGCTGTCGGTGCACACGCTGCTCATCGTGGTGTGCATCATCTGCCTGTTCGACACGCCCATCGCCGGGGTGGCGCGCTCGGCGCACATGCACCTGCTCACGGTGGCCGCGGCCTCCTACCTGCTGTTCCGGGGCGAGAACGCCTACCTGCGCCTGGGCTTGCCCGTGGCCTGCTTCGTGGCCTGCCTGGTCTTCGCCGGCAGCGACATCGGCATCACCAACCCCGCCTACCAGCCGCCCATCGAGACACGCGCCATCACCGTGTGGATCAACAACGCCACCTGCTTCATCGGCATCGCCATGGTGCTGGCGATCATGCAGTCGGACGTGGCCGCCCGCAACGCCATCGAAGACGACCTGCGCACCGCGCTGGCCCAGGGCCACTTCAGCCTGCACTACCAGCCCCAGGTGCGTGAAGATGGCCGCGTGATCGGCGCCGAGGCCCTGCTGCGCTGGGAACACCCGCAGCGCGGCATGATCCTGCCGGGCAAGTTCATTTCGCTGGCCGAAGAGACCGGGCTGATCGTGCCCATCGGCGACTGGGTGCTGCGCAAGGCCTGCGCGCAACTGCTGAACTGGGCGCAGGATCCGCGCACGGCGGGGCTCTCGCTGTCGGTCAACGTGAGTGCCTCGCAGTTCCGCCAGCCGGATTTCGTCTCGCAGGTGCTGGAGATCGTGCACCGCAGCGGCATCGAGCCCTCCCGCCTCAAGCTGGAACTCACCGAAAGCCTGCTCGTCAAGGACGTGGACGAGGTGGTCAGCAAGATGGCCGAGCTCAAGTCGCATGGCGTGGCCCTGTCGCTGGACGACTTCGGCACCGGCTACTCCTCGCTGAACTACCTCAAGCGCCTGCCGCTGGACCAGCTCAAGATCGACCAAAGCTTCGTGCGCGACCTGCTGAACGACCCCAACGACATGGCCATCGTGCGCACGCTGGTCTCGCTCAGCCGCAGCCTGAACCTGATGGTGATCGCCGAAGGCGTCGAGACCCGTGAACAGCTCGACTGGCTGCGCGACAACGACTGCCTGGCCTACCAGGGCTACCTGTTCAGCAAGCCCCTGCCCATCGACCAGTTCGAGGCATTTGTGCGCGCCCCCCGCGTGCCAGACCCTGCGCCAGCAAGCCCCACCACGGCCGTGCCGGCGGAGCTGGCCTGAGCGCGCACCTAGGGAAAGCCCGAGGCGCCTGAGCCTTCCGCGCGCTGAAAAACACGTAACACTCCCGCATTAAACAAGGGGCAAGTCAGCAGACTTCGCGTCCTTGATCGGCGGTGTCCCATGCGCGTTTCTCCTACCCATTTGAAGATCCTGGCGTCCGCGCTCGACGTGGAAGGCTTCGACGCCCGCCTGATCGCCCAGCGCTGCGCCATCGACTCGATCGATGCCCTGGAGCAGGCGGGCACCTGGGTCGAACTGGACGTGTTCGACCAGGCCATGGCCGCCGCCATCGAAGCCAGTGGCGATGCGAGCTTCGGCCTGGTGGTGGGCAAGAGCATCGCGATGATGCAGTTCCGGCTGTTCACACCTTTGG